>CACYJD010000039.1 GCA_902774655.1 uncultured Erysipelotrichaceae bacterium
TTGAGTTATGGATAACGATCAGAAATATATTAGAAATTTCTCAATCATCGCTCACATCGATCACGGCAAGTCAACTCTTGCGGATCGTATTTTAGAGTTAACCGATACAATCTCTAAAAGAGAGATGAAAGATCAAATCCTAGATTCCATGGACCTTGAACGTGAACGTGGCATCACCATTAAACTAAATGCTGTCACTATTAAGTATCACGCTAAAGATGGCCATGACTACTTATTTAACTTAATTGATACTCCAGGGCATGTTGACTTTTCCTATGAAGTATCACGCTCATTAGCTGCCTGTGAAGGCTGCTTATTAGTAGTGGATGCCACTCAAGGTGTTGAGGCTCAAACTTTAGCAAATGTTTACCTTGCAGTTGATAACGATTTAGAGATTTTACCTGTCATCAACAAAGTTGACTTACCAAGTGCAATGCCTGATGTCGTAATGAACGAAATCGAAAATCGCATTGGTATTTCTTGCGAAAACGCTAATCTTGTCAGTGCAAAAACTGGCGAAGGTGTCGATGAAGTTTTAGAAAATATTGTTAAATATATTCCTGCTCCTAGTGGAGATATTAACGCTCCATTACAAGCATTAATCTTTGATTCCTTCTACGATTCATATCGTGGTGTCATCGTATTAGTGAGAATTAAAAATGGACGAGTCAAAGTAGGAGACACAATCCGCTTAATGGCAGTTAACAAAGACTACCTTGTTACTGAAGTTGGTATTAGAACTCCAAAAGAGCTCAAGAAAAATGAACTTACTAGTGGTGAAGTCGGTTATATTGCTGCTCAAATTAAGGATATTCATGATGTTTTCCCGGGTGAAACAATTACTTTAGCGACTAATCCTGCCAAAGAAGCATTACCTGGTTATCAACATATGAATCCTATGGTTTTCTGTGGTTTATATCCTGTTGACTCTAAGAAATTCTTAGATTTAAAAGACGCTTTAGAAAAATTATCTTTGAATGATGCTTCTTTAACATATGAGGCAGAAACCAGCCAAGCCTTAGGCTTTGGCTTTAGATGCGGCTTCCTTGGTCTACTCCATATGGATGTAATCCAAGAAAGACTTGAAAGAGAATACGATTTAGATTTAATTCTTACCGCGCCTAGTGTTATTTATCATGTTTATACAACCAAAGGTGAGAAACTTATCTTAGATAACCCTTCAAAACTTCCTGATTTAACCTTAATTAAAGAAATCCAAGAACCTTACGTTAAGGCTAAAATCATGACTCCAAAAGATTACATTGGACCAGTTATGGAACTCTGCCAAGATAGAAGAGGAATCTATGTTGATCTCGAATATTTCGATGAAACTAGAACAATTATTACTTATGAACTTCCATTAGCAGAAATTGTCTATAACTTCTTCGATAAACTTAAAAGTTACACTAAAGGATACGCTTCTTTCGACTATGAATATTCATCATACAAAGCTGGAAACTTAGCGAAGATGGACATCATGCTTAATGGAGAAGTTATCGATGCTTTATCTACCATCGTTTATAGAGGTAGCGCATACGAAAGAGGATCTGTTGTAGTCCGTAAGTTAAAAGAGATTATTCCTCGTCAACAATTCGAGGTTCCTGTACAAGCCGCAATTAACGGAAAAGTCATCGCTAGAGCAGATATTAAAGCTGTTAGAAAAGACGTTTTAGCGAAGTGCTATGGTGGTGATATCTCTCGTAAACGTAAACTTCTTGAAAAGCAAAAAGAAGGTAAGAAACGTATGAAGGCCATCGGCTCAGTAGAAGTACCTCAAGAAGCATTTATGTCTGTCTTATCTATCGATGAAGAATAGATAATTCATAACAATTATTAGTATAAAATTAGTAGTTTCTTATTTACATAAGAGACTACTTTTGTTATATTGATACTAAGGAGATTATGCCTATGGCTAAAAATGAAATTGCAGTTCGTTTTACTGAAGAACAATATTTCACTAGACGTGAAGTTGCGGAAGCTTTACGCACTAACTTAATCGATCACATTTGGAGTGAAATATTAGACTATCGTAAACAGTTTAAAACCAATATCGAATTAACAGATTTATATAATGGAATGCTCTATGTAACTAGCTGCTCTAGTTTTGTTGAAAATTACAATAATTTGAATGCTGAGTTACAAAGATATAGCCGTCAATTATCCTCATTTGAAAAAGGTTCAATTACCGAATACTCAATAATTAGAGGCATCTTAAAAGAAGAACTTAAAAGCGTTGCGAAATGCTTACAAATCTCAATCAACGATATCGCTTTAGATAAGATTCTTGATAATGAGTGTGATAATGAAATTTATCGACCAGTCGAGAATTATTATCGCGCTTTAGAGTATGTTAGAGATACTGACATTGATCGAATTGATGATGAACTTTTAGCCACTTTATATCAAATCCTTGAAGGCGACAACGAATTAATCGAGTTCTATAGAACAAGTGAAATTGATGTCGCTCAACAAAAAATTATTATCAATAGAACTCTTAATGGAGTTCCTGCAAATTATATTGAAAGAATGATGGATCAATTATTTGGATTCATTAATCACTCTGGCCTTAATTATTTAATTAAATCTATGGTGGTCAAATACATGATTGATTACATCAAACCATTCTCAAAATATAACGAATTAATTGGCACTTTACTTATGAACGCTATCGTGAAAATGGATAATTATTTAGATAATATCTATTTAATTCCATTTGAAAAAGTCTTAGTAGCAGATCAAAAACTTCTTAACGAATATGCTAACGAATGCCAAAGAAGTAAAGATATCACCTACTATGTTTTATTCATGAATAGATGCATGTCTGAAGCTATTAAATATCAAAACGATGAAATCGTTAGATATCAAGTAAAAGCCACCAAAGAGACTTTCTATAGACCAGACGAAGAATACTTCAATGAAATCGAAGAGCCTAAGAAAGAAACAATTGTTTCCTCTTATGAAAAAGAAGTTCAATCTCAAAGTGGTGAGGTGCATGAAACTTATGTTAAACCTGAGCCTAAACACGTAGAAGAAGTTAAGCCTGAACCTGTTAAAGAAACTATTAAACCTGTTCAAGAAGAAAAACCAGTTGTAAAGACTAGAGTAGAGGTCGAAAAGGTTGCTTATGTAGTCAAAAAAGATCCTACTATCGACGAAAGAACTTTAAAGAAAATGGAGAATGCTCTATTAGAGAGCGACCCTCTAATCAATAAAAAGCAAGCGCACTTCTATGTTCGTCACTGTGCCTTAGGCCATTTCTATACAATTCAACAATTTAAGAAAGCAGAAGGATGTGTCTATGAAACAGCACGCACAAGTATGGATAATCTTGCTAAACGTGGTTATTATAGACGTGAAAACATTAAAAATAAGTTTGTTTACACCCCAATTGATAAAGAGTAGAATGGAGAAGTTATGGTAATACTCAGCGGAATCGATAGATATTTAGGATTAATTATTATCGGTGGCTTATTAGCCTTCTTTGGATTAATCATCATTATTGTTATTCAAGTTAAAAAACACGTTAATGCTTTTAAAATTGAGAAACCTGAAATCTCAGAAGAACAAGCAGCCAAAGAAGAACTTGATCGTGTTTTAGTCCCAATTGATGACGAAGAAATCGTCAAACAAATGGATGAAGCTTCTAAAGAAGAAATTGCCAAAAACGAACACAAAGACGAATAATCTTTATGTTTAAAGAAGATAAAAAAGTAAATTCATTATACGTCCACATACCTTTTTGCAATCACATATGCGAATATTGTGACTTCGTAAAACTCATTTATAACGAAGAATTTGCAAAAGATTATGTGGACTCTTTAATTAAAGAGATTCGTTCTTATAACATCGGCAAAGTTAACACTATCTATATCGGTGGTGGAACTCCAACTAGTTTAAACATTGATTTATTCGAAAAAGTTCTAAGCGAATTATCACCAAAACTTAATGATGGTGGAGAGTTCACTTGCGAAGCCAATGTTGAATCACTAAATAAAGATAAACTTCTTTTATTAAAGAAATATGGCGTTAATCGTCTATCTATTGGAGTGGAATCCACTCATGATGATTTACTAAAATTCTTAGGGAGACATCATACTTTTTCAGACGTAAAAACATGTATTAAGCTCGCTAAAGAAATTGGTTTTAAGAATATTAATGTCGATTTAATTTATGGTTATAAAGGTCATACTTTAAAGCTTTTAAAAGAAGATTTAGAAAATATTTTATCTTTAGATACACCTCATATTTCGATTTATTCATTAATCGTTGATAAGGGTTCAATCTTTTATAACAAAGGCGTTACAGAGCAAGATAGTGATGAGTCTAGAGAATATTATGATTTAATTCTTAAAACGCTAAGAGAACACGGTTATAAACGTTACGAAATATCTAACTTTGCTAAACCAGGATACGAATCTCGTCATAACCTAACCTATTGGCGTGATGAAGAGTACTATGGAGTGGGGCTAGGCGCTAACGGATACCTTAATGGTGAGCGTTATGCTAACTCAAAATCCCTTTATATATATAATAAGGAATATAAGGCGGAATCAGAGGTTATCACTGATGAAATGGCAAAAGAAGAATTCTTATTAACTAACCTACGATTAGAAGATGGATTCTTACTTCCTAGATATAAAGATCGATTCGGAATAGACTTTTTAGAAGAACACAAAGAAGCAATCACTAAATTAGTCAAAAATGGCTACGCATCTATTGATGAAAATAACTTTAGATTAACTGATGATGGCTTAATGATTATTGATAGTCTGATTCTTGATTTATTTAATAAATAATACAAAATTTATTCAAATTGAAAGTTCGAATTTATCGGACTTTTTTATTATTTTTAGCAATCACGTGTTGACAGTGCCAAAGATTTTACTATAATGTTGTTAGCACTCAAAAGAAACGAGTGCCAAAAAAGGAGGAATAATTATGACTCGTAGAGAAAAAGTTCTAAAGCTCATTGTTGAACACTTTATTAAAACTGCTCAACCTGTCTCATCCCAAGTCTTAATTGATGAATATGGAATGGATTATTCTTCTGCGACCATTAGAAGTGAGATGTTCGCTCTTGAGAATGAGGGTTATCTAGAAAAGACCCACACCTCAAGTGGAAGAATTCCTTCAAGCTTAGGTTATCGATACTATATCGAACACTTAAGAGAAAGAAATGTTGATGAAGAATTTAAATATAAGATGCAACAAGTTCTTGATAAAAGAATTCAATCCATTGATGACATTATCCAAGAATCCTGTGAAATCTTAAGTGAGATGACTTCATTAGCCTCAATCTCCATCGGCTCTAATGTCTCAAACGAAACACTTGTCTCTGTCCAAATGATTCCAATCAGTGAAACATCAATGACCTGTGTCTTCGTAACAGACCAAGGTTATGTTGGTAACAAGACATTCGTTATCTCAAAAGATATTAAGCCAAGCGATATTTCTCAATGATCGATTAAAAGGTACGAAAGTTTGTGAACTAGTCGATAAGATGGAGTTAGTCAAACCATTACTTAACGATTACGTAGTAAATCATGATGTTATCTATAAGGTTATGCTTCAAGCTCTAGTAAGCTTCGCTAACGACAGACTTACATCATATGGTAAAGATGAACTCTTCGATCAACCTGAGTTCGCAAATGACGCAAATAAAATTAAAAAGATCCTAGAATTACTTGATTCACCTGAGGTCTTCAGAAACCTCGATGATGGTGGAGATGAAGATATTCAAATCCATATCGGTGGTGAATCAAATAAAGATGATGATGTATCAATCATCTCGGCAAAAGTAAATATTCCAGGTACTAAAGAGGGCTCCATTGCTATTGTCGGTCCAAAGAGAATGGACTACGACAAAGTCGTCTCGAATATGGAATACCTAATTAAGGAACTAGAAAAATACTTCGCTGAACTAGGAAGCGGAAAGGATAGCGATGAAGAAGAAAGTTAATGAAGAATCCTTAAACGAAGAAGTTAAAGAAGAAAAGACTCCTGAACTAACTCCCGAAGAAAGAATCGTTGAGTTAGAAGCAGAACTCCAAAAATATAAAAACGAGTTCTATAAAGCCTACGCTGATATGCAAAACCTTAGAAAGTCTATTGAAAAAGACCATAGGGAAGCAATCAAGTATAGAGCAGAAGGATTCATCGATAACTTACTTCCAGTATTAGATGGTTTCCACTTAGCGCTAGCGAATAAAGCTACCTCTAAGGAAATGGAAAACTTCCTTGTAGGATTCAGTTATATCTACAAAAATCTAGTCTCTGTCTTAGAAAATGAAGGCGTTAGTGAGATCTCTCCTAAAGTTGGAGATGAATTCGACTCTAAAGTCATGCAGGCTCTAGAAACAAAAGAGACCGATGGAGAACCAAATAAGGTTCTTGAGGTAAAAGTTAAAGGTTATAAACTTCACGATCACCTCATTCGTCCATCAATCGTAATTGTCTCTGCTAATCCAAAAGCAGAAGAAAAAAATGAAGAAGTCCCAGAAATGGATGCTTAGAAAGGAAAATTAAATTATGGCAAAAGAAATTATCCTTGGTATCGACTTAGGTACCACAAACTCAGTTGTATCTTATTTACAAGCTGATGGTAATGTTAAAGTTATCCCTAACCCAGAGGGTACAATGACTACCCCAAGTGTAGTTGCTTTTAAAGCTAGTGGAGAAGAAATCGTTGGTAACGCTGCTAAAAGACAAACAGTTACTAACCCAGATACTGTAAGCTCCATTAAACGTAAAATGGGTACTGCAGAAAAAGTTCACATTAAATGTGTTAACAAAGATTTCACTCCTCAAGAAATCTCTGCAAAAGTTCTCGCATATATGAAGAAATATGCTGAAGATAATCTTGGTCAAAAGATTTCTAAAGCAGTTATTACAGTTCCAGCTTACTTTAATGATGCTCAAAGACAAGCAACTAAAGACGCTGGTCAAATCGCTGGCTTAGATGTCGTTAGAATTATTAACGAACCTACCGCAGCAGCCTTAGCGTATGGCTTAGATAAAGAAAAATCCGAAAAGATCTTAGTTTACGATCTAGGTGGTGGTACATTCGATGTCTCCATCCTTGATATTGGTGATGGCACATTCGAAGTTATCTCTACCGCTGGTGATAATAAACTTGGTGGTGATGACTGGGATAAAGTCGTCGCTGATTGGATTAAAGCTCAAATCAAGATTGAACATGGTATCGATGTTAACGATAAGATGGCAGAACAACGTTTCTTAGACGCTGCTGAAAAAGCTAAGATCGAATTATCAAGTTCACTCCAAACAACAATCTCACTCCCATTCATTGCTATGGGTAGTGCAGGACCAGTCAACTTCGAAACAACTCTTACAAGAGCTAAATTCCAAGATATGACTCGTCATTTACTCGCTCGTACTGAAGAACCAGTCAGAAGAGCTCTTAGCGATGCTAAGCTCTCCGCAAATGACTTAAACCAAGTCATCCTTATCGGTGGTTCTATCCGTATGCCAGCAGTCCAAGAACTTGTTAAGAAATTAACAGGTAAGACTCCAAACCTCTCTGTTAACCCAGATGAAGCTGTCTCAATTGGTGCTGCTATTCAAGGTGGTGTCGTCAGTGGTGACATCAAAGATGTTGTCCTTCTTGACGTTACTCCATTAACCTTAGGTATTGAAACCTTAGGTGGAGTTATGACACCTCTTATCAATAGAAACACAACAATTCCTACAACTAAGAGTCAAATCTTCTCAACAGCCGCTGATAATCAACCTGCTGTTGACATCATGGTCTATCAAGGTGAACGTCCAATCGCTCACGATAATAAACTCTTAGGTCACTTCCAATTAACAGGTATTAAACCTGCTAGAAGAGGTGAACCAAGAATTGAAGTTACATTCAATATCGACGTTAACGGTATCGTTAAAGTTACTGCTAAAGACTTAGATACTCAAAAGGAACAAGAAATCACAATTACTGGTTCTAACGGATTATCTAAAGAAGATATCGATAGAATGGTTCGTGAAGCTGAAGAAAACGCTGAAGCAGATGCTAAACGTAAAGAAGAAGTCGAACTTAAGAATAAAGCTGAACAATACATTAATAGTATTGATCAAGCTCTCCAAGAAAAAGGTGATTCCATTGATCCAACTCAAAAGGAACAAACCCAAAAACTTAGAGATGAACTTAAGACCGCTCTTGATAACAACGATCTAGAAACACTTAAGACAAGATTAAGCGAACTCGAAAAAGCTGCTGAAATGATGGCACAAACTCCAACAGGTAATTCACAAGCCCAAGCTTCAAGCGAAGGTCATGAAACTGCTGATGATGTCGTTGATGCTGACTTCTCAAACAAAAACTAATCGTAGATTAAATTAAGATTTTAGAGGTGGCTACTCGTTAACCACCTCTAAATTATGTTAAAGAAAGGAGAACTTATGGCCAAAAGAGATTATTACGAAGTCTTAGGACTAACTAAGTCTGCTAGTAAAGATGATATCAAATCTGCTTACCGTAAACTCGCTAAAAAATATCACCCAGATATTAACAAAGAGCCAGGTGCAGAAGAGAAATTCAAAGAAGTACAAGAAGCTTACGATGTTCTTTATGACGATAATAAACGCCAAATGTATGATCAATTTGGTATGGCTGCCTTTGAACAAGGTTCTTCTACTGGTGGTGCAGGTAATCCATTCCAAGGTGGTGGATTCGCAGGTCAAGGCTTCGGAGGCGTTGACTTAAACGATATATTCAGTTCTTTCTTTGGCGGTGGTCCAAGAAGACAATCTAATCCAACTGGACCTCAAAGAGGTGACGATAACCTCATGAGAGTTAAAATTGGATTTATGGACGCCATCTTAGGTAAAAAGATTACTGTCCCAATCACTTATGATGAACAATGCGAATATTGTCATGGTACAGGCGCTAAAACACCTAATGACATTCATACATGTTCTAAATGTAACGGATTTGGTTATATTAGAACAACTCAACGAACTCTTTTTGGTGTGATGGAAAATCAAACTGTCTGTCCAGAATGTGGTGGTTCAGGTAAAAAAGTCACGACTCCATGCGAACATTGTGGTGGCAAAGGTTATAACCGTGTCAAACGTGATGTCGAAGTCAATGTTCCAGCAGGCATTAATGCTGGTCAACAAATTAGACTTAAAGGCAAAGGTTCCAAAGGTCGTAATGGTGGAGAAAATGGCGACATGTATCTCGAAATCGTTATCGCACCTCATGAACACTTTAAACGTGATGGTAACGATATCCATTTAACAGTTCCTCTTTCATTCGTAGATGCCGCTTTAGGCACAAAGATTGAAGTTCCAACTGTTTATGGAGATGTAGAAGTTACAATTCCAGCAGGAACTCAACCTGATCAAATTCTTAGACTTAAGGGACGTGGTGTTAAAGATTTACGTAAAGGCACTCCTGGTGACCAATACTTACATCTAAATATCCAGACTCCTACAAAACTTTCTAAGAAAGAGAAAGACCTTCTTGAAGAATTAAGAAAGGTCAGTTCTGGTGAAGATAGCCTATTTGCTAAGTTCAAAAAGAAATTTAAAGCATAGGAACTCAAGTCTTTGAGACAAAAGTCCCAAATAGTTGAATATATAGCCGTAAATCACGATGTTTACGGCTTTTTTATTCCTACAGAATTTATTATTTGATTATCTTTATGATCAATTTATTTATATAATTGAAAGTGAGGATTCTATCTATGAAAAATAAATTAACTTTTTCAATATTATTTATGTCTTTACTTTTATCTAGTTGTAGTCAAGTAGACCCTTCCGTTATCGATTGGAAGAATTTTTCTTATTATTATGAATTCAGTGAATTCACTGAAGATTCATTAACTAAACCTAAACAATATGAAAGTGCATATATTGAGTTATATGAATATTCAAGTAGTTATGTATTATCTTACAAGATAGTCCAAGATGAACCAGAAACCATTCAATTAGTGAGTGAATATGGTTATTGGAATAAAACTGAAGATCAAACAAATATCGTTAGTGATTTCAAATTCACTATCACTAATGAAAGATTATCTAAATCCACTAATCCTAAGCCTAAAGCTTATTTCACTGCCTTTAGAGGCGGATTAGATGTAAAAATCTATAATGGAGAAACTATCCAAACTGAATTTAAGATGAAAGATTGTGATAGAAAGCTTCCTAATTACGTAAGTGAATCTCAATATTTTGTTAGATCTTTTTATAGTAGCAAAGTAAGTAAAGATCAAATAGTTAATACTTTTAGAGGATCTAGAATGTATTATGACGGTATAGATAAAGTCTATTTCACTAAAAGAGAAACATACGCCACCGGTGTTGGATCGTTTGTGAAATTTGAAGGTACATTATTTGACACTACTGAAGAAGAATACTCTAAAACAAGTGGTGAAACAGGTGAAACCACTTATATGAAGAAGTTAGTAATTAATAAAAGAACTCAATATGTATATGGAGAAGAAAAAAATACCACAACTGATATAGATATGACTCTTGCTTTTGATCCAATAGAAAATGACTCTAAAATCTCTTTACTTAATAGAGAAGAAGGATGGAGTCTACAATATATGACTGATAGTGCTTCTAGATTCTATACTGATCCAGATTTTGATTTATAAAATAGATAGATAAACTGACCACGAATATCGTGGTCTTTTTATTTTTGCGACTTTTTTATTAAATTTGGAAATTTTCTTGAAATCTTTCTACGAAAATAAAATTATTTTGCTATACTATTAAGCGCTATGCCGAAATGTAAATATTGTGGAGAAAAATTAACTAGATTAGACACAGATATTTGCCCATTCTGTGGTTCTTTAAAGCCGCTTCAAGGTGTAGAAAATACAACTCAAGACTTAACTAAAGTCTTAGATGTCGTCAAAACCGAAAATATCAAATATAAGCCAAAAAGAAAATCAACATATATCGCTTTAACCGGCTTACTTGGTGCCTTTGGTGCAGGTGAACTCTACATTCACAATCACGTTAAAGGCCTTATAAGCCTAGGAATCACTGTTGTTACAACTGGAATTGCCTTCTTATTAAGCTATTTCTTAATGAAAGAAGTTCCTAACAACATTTGGTATGTAATAATCATTACTGCCTCAACCTTCTTATTTAACTTCGCTATTCATTTAGTCCGTGGACTATTTAAAATAAATCAAAACGATCTTGAAACAAAAGAAGGGGAGTTACTTAAGTAATGCAAAGATATTTCGGTAATATTATTTCTAACCAAGTTGCACTTTCAGATGACGATTGCTTCCATCTTGTAAAAGTAATGAGAGCAATAGTGGGCGACCAGATTGAAGTAGTAGATTCTGGTAAAGTTTTCTTATGCACTGTAACTTCAAT
>CACYJD010000040.1 GCA_902774655.1 uncultured Erysipelotrichaceae bacterium
TGAGCAAGTTGCTTTGGAATTAATAGGCATAATCCACCAAAGATTAATGCCATAGTTGTGCTAATTATGAATCCGAATTGGATATACTTTTGTGCACGTTTTATGTCTTTTGCGCCAATACATTGACCAACCGATCCCCCAATTGCGTTTGCAACCGCTCCTAAAGCACTAAATCCAAATGAAGTAACTCTGTCTGTAACGCCAACAGTGCTACCATAGATAAGTCCCTTCGAATTCATTAAGGCAAGAATAATTGAGAAGGAAAGAATAACTAAACCATCTTGTAAAGATATTGGCAATCCGCTAGTAAAGATTTGAGAGTTGTAATCCCAATCAATCCATCCTTTAAGCGAGAACCTATATGGTAATTGCTTTATTTTGAGATAGATAGCAATAACAATACAGCCAACAACATAGCCTAATACAGTAGCTAAAGCTGCCCCTTGAGCACCCCAACCAAAACCGATAATAAATAGGGCATCTAAACCAATATTTGTAAGTGCCGCACTTATTAAGAAAATCATTCCTGCAAAAGAGTTACCAATTCCACGAAGAATTGAACTAGCAATAACGATAACGGTATTGAAAATTAATCCACTAGAGAGAATCATCAAGTACTGAATAGCAACTTCTCTAGCAGTATCCTCTACACGTAATAAGTCGATAATTAACCAACTAAAAGAGATAAGAAAAACAGCAGATATTAGACCAATAAGTCCAATAATAATAGCGGTGTTCTTGATACTTTTTTCAATTTTTTCAGTATCTTTCATACCATAACATCTTGCGATTAAAATGGTGCCACCAGTTGCAATGCCTTGGATAACTGAATTAACTAAAAATAAAACAGTAGTGCCTGTCGCAACGCTAACAGAATCAATAGGGGTACCAAAGTTGCCAATAAAGATTAAGTCAATCGCGCTATAAACAGAATTTAAGAAAAAACCCAAAAAGAAAGGTAATGTAAATCTAACCAAATTAGACATTACATTTCCTTGTGTTAGGTCAATCTGCTTCACTTTTGCCATAGGTCAATATTGTAATAGTTTATTGATTTAAATCAATATCAAAAACAAATAGTGATTATGTTAATTAATCATTTAGAATATTAGTAGATAGAAGGACATCTATATGAAACGTATCGATAAATATGATCAATTATTAAATTCTGGAGAATACTATAACTGTAATGATCCAGAACTTTTAAAGTATCAATTTAAATGTAAAAGAGATATGGATAGATATAATCTAACATCCAATTCTCCTTTCGGTCTTAAAAGAAGAAAGAAAATTCTTCAAAAAATGTTTGGAAAGATTGGGGCTAACCCATATATCGAGCCTCCATTTCATGCGAACTTTGGAGGCAAAAATGTTTTTATTGGAGATAACTTTTATTCTAATTTCAATCTCACATTGGTAGATGATGCAAGAATCACTATTGGTAATAACGTTATGATTGGTCCAAATGTTACAATCATTACACCCGTTCATCCTTTAGAAGTTAAAGATAGATTAAGTGAATGCAATCAAAGAAACATCCCAGTAACTATTGGCGATAATGTTTGGATTGCTTCTAATGTCACAATTTTTCCTGGAGTTAAGATTGGAAACAATGTAGTAATAGGCGCTAATTCATTGGTAACAAAAGACATACCAGATAACGCTTTAGCAATAGGTTCTCCAGCGGTTGTGACAAAAATGATTAATAATGAGGATAAGAAATAATGAAAGTTTTGATGATTAATGGAAGCCCTAGAGCTAACGGAAATACAAGCATTTTATTAAATGAAATGAAGAAAGTTTTTTCTAGTTTTGATGTTGAGGTAGAAGAAATCAAAATAGGTGCGTTAGATATAAGAGGATGTATTTCTTGCGATTACTGCAAATCTCATCCAGGTGAGTGTGTGTTTAAAGATATTGTTAATGAGACATCTAAAAAATTTAAAGAAGCCGATGGATTAGTTGTTGCTTCACCAGTGTATTATGCTTCCCCAAATGGAACAGTTATTTCATTTTTAGATAGACTTTTTCATAGTAAAGACTATGACGTTCATTACAAAGTTGGAGCAGCATTTGCTATCGCTCGTAGAGGTGGAACAACTGCATCGTTTGATGTATTAAACAAATATTTCACAATTTCAGGCATGCCTGTAGCGTCAGGTGATTATTGGAATAATGGATTTGGACTAAAACAAGGCGAAATTAATGAAGACCTTGAAGGTTTAAGAAACGCTAGAGTAGTTGCAAAACGTATGGTGTTTTTAATGAAATCAATTAAAGACGGTAAAGAAAATTATAAAGATTTGCTTGAAGAAGAAGAGCGAGTTTCTACTCATTTTATAAAGTAATAGAGTAGTTTTATTCAGAAGAACGTAGATTATTAGCTATATCTAAATTTTTAATTTTACGCATCGCAAACAAATGGCAAATCGCGATTACAGCAATAACAAATAGTAAAGCGATTAGCACTAATAAAAATGAGAATATAAATGGATATGTTTGTCTTGCGGTGGATGCAAGGGCGAACAATATCTTGCTACTTATAATACTTATTGGTAGTGCAAAGACTGTTGCAAGCAAAAGTTGGAATGCATGCTGATAGATAAATATTTTTGATATTGTGCCAATCTTAAAACCAATAGCTCTATATAAAGATAGTTGATATATCTGTTCAAGAAGAGCGTTTTGGTTCATAACAAACAAAACAACTAATGTTATCGATAAAGAGAAACTAATCATAATTATTAAGAAAATATCTAACGTATCGAATATTCGCTTTAAATTCTTTTCTAGTGAAGAAGTAAAAACAAGCAAGGATTGAGTGGTTTTTTGACTTATTAATTGAGAAAGACTAATTTCATCATTGGTGTTTAATAGTAAGGATGAAACATAATCGATAGATAAAGCGTTAAACTGTGTTTTTGATAGATATGCAATTGGGTGATAATACTGATATGAAATAGCGGCTACCTTAACTTTTACGTTGTTAATGTAGATAAAGTCGCCTTGATTAACATTCATTTCTTTGGCGTGTCCTTTAGAAATGATGATTCCTTCATCTAGCAAAGAAATATAATGGTCACCTTTTATATCTGGGATATTGACCATTCCATCATTTTCAGATGGGTTAAATGCTAAGCATTCCAAATACTGAGATTTTCCATCCTCAGTCTTAGCTTCTAAATAGGTATAATAACAATCTAGATATTTACTGACGCATCTATCACTTTTAATTGAGTTTATTGCCTCTTCGTCATCGCTACTATTAAGATAAACTTGGCAATCATAGTTCATTCTTTTATTGCATCCTTGATTAATAAGTTCTGCTTTTGAAATGCCAAAGAATCCACAGATTAAAATCATGGTCAACGATGAGAATATCGAGAAGGATGAAATAAAGAATCTTCTTTTGTTTTGTAATATCGAATTAGTGGAGTTCTGCGCGATAAATGGCATTTTTTGAATTCTTTTTTCTAACTTAAGTGGTAGAGATTTTCTACTAGATTCATTATTAATTGATGCATCTTTAGGAGTAATTCTAAATATAGAAATCGAAGCCATCATTGTCGCCAAAATTACAAGTAGAATTAGTGAGGAAGCACTAATAAAAATAACAGGTAAACTTAATGAACTACCAATTAATGGGATCGAATAAGTTTTAACCATTGAATATGCAATTAATTTAGAGAAGCCATATCCAATAGGAATTGAAATTAGAATCGCACTTAAGGCAATAAGAAGTGAAAAAGACAGCAGTATTAATATAATTTCTTTTCTAGACACTCCATTGGAAAGCATGATTCCAATATTTCTAGTCGTTTGTCGAATGATTTGTCCTAAGAACAAACCAATAAGCATTGCGATAATCACGTAAAAGAAAACAGGCAAGAATATAAATGATATTCCTAATTGTCGATCGACACTTTGCATGTATCTTCGTGATGGTGTGTCATCACCCTTAACTACACTTATTGGCTCTATACCTTTAGATTCAAAATAATCATTAATCTTCTCTTTCATTACATCTTCGCTATAACCAGGAGCGTTTTTAATGATTATTTCGTTGGCAATTTTACTTGCATAACTTTCATCCAAATTATTTAAATCAATGGGTGATAGGTTTGTGGAGTTAATGAAGTTATCGAAAAGAGTTTTTAATGAACTATCCAAATCAATCAATGTTGCTAATAATGGAGCGTATTCATTAAAAAAACTATTTAAATCTCTTTCTGAGAAATAAATGTATCCAAAATCATAATCGTCAGTCCAAACATATTGGTTATAAGTTGGATAGACGCCTTCGACTGTGTCCACAATTTTATTTATAAAGAAATATCGTGATAGGCCAGAAACAGTGAGTTTAATGCTGTCTCCCACTTTGAACCCATTATTTTTGGCGAACTTATTTGAAACAGCAACATTATATTCGCCATCGAATGGAGGCAATTCTTCAACAATGTGGCGTTTCATTATTTCATCATTATTATCGCTATAGGTAATGATTCTACTATTAATTGTTCTACCGTCTTCTTTTAGTAAATGAACATCAAAAGAAAGGCGCATATCAACAGCAGCAACACCTTCGATATCACGTAAATCAGCGTATTCTTCCCTCTCATCTAAGACGAGAGAAACTTGTTCATCTACATAACCGTATTCTTGAAAAAAACGTATAGGATCTTGACTCAAATGGTCTTTTGCAGATAAAAATGCATTAAATACACCAGCGGATAAACCACTAATAAAAATCAAAGTAATAAATATAGAAAAGAATCGCTTGATATATGAACCTAGCAATAATCTAATCATTACCAAGAAACCTCTTTAACAGGTATTGGATTATTATTTACTTTATTTGAAACAATCTTGCCATCTTTCATTTTGATGATTCGATCAGAAATTAGTCCGATTTCTTTCGTGTGAGTAACAAGAATAATTGTTTTGCCTTCATTATGTAGCTTTTTGATAAGTTCTAATATTTTAATTCCAGAAGCTTCGTCCAAAGCACCAGTGGGTTCATCAAATAATAGAAGATTTCCTTCTTTATTTAATGCCCTTGCAATTGCAATTCTTTGTTGTTGACCTCCACTTAATTGACGTGGGAATTTGTCTTGTTTATCAGAAAGGCCTACCTTCTTTAATAACTCTAACGCTCTATCTTTATTTTTATAGCCATCAACAATCATTACATTTTGTAAGGCGGTAATGTCGTTAATTAAATTGAAGAATTGATAAACAAATCCAATATCATTCTTACGATAATTCGTTAATTCTTTTTCTTTAAATTTAGTAATGTCTTTTCCATTAACAATTACTTCTCCACTTGTAGGGTGATCAATTGCTCCAAGCATATTTAAAAGTGTTGATTTGCCTGAACCTGATTCACCAACAATAGTGACAAATTCACCCTTTTCAATATTTAAAGAAACATCGTTTAAGGCATAGGTAATACCTTCCCCTTCTCCGTAAACTTTAGTGACATTCTTTATTTCAACGTAGTAATTATTTTCCATAAGAACTCAATTAATTTTCAGTTAATCCCTCAGAACTCGCCTCTTTTTTCTTTTTGTTATGTCTAATCAAGAAGAAAACTAGGAACTCTATTCCAAATAGCATAAAGGCAATAGCAGCAAATATTCCTAACCTTCCAAACTGGTTAGCAGGAAGAATGCTGGTTATTGCTTCACCTAAGGCATCGCCTTGTAAATACATATAATAACCTTCTGGTACAAAGTAATTTGCCACTATTGATAGAGTTGCAAGAATAGTTAAGAAAATGATTGGTTTATATATTTTTTTGA
>CACYJD010000041.1 GCA_902774655.1 uncultured Erysipelotrichaceae bacterium
AAACAGTCGCTCAAACAGTTACTCTTGAATTAGATAAAAACTCCACAAAAGGATACACAATCAAAGATTTACCTACCTCACCAGTTGAATGCTGCAAGCCTATAACTCTTACTTTAGGCGTTACAAGTGATTCTTATTGGTTAGAAGGTAAGACTATTAAAGTATTCTATAATGACGCCGCAGTAGCGGTTAACCTAAGTGACTTCACTTTCCAAATTATTCCTCTTAAAGGAATAAGTAAAATCCTTGTAGTAGTGTCATAAATTTTATTAATTAATGGCCACCTCTAGCAACTTAGAGGTGGCTTTTAATATAAGTGATTATTTATGAAATCCTAGGTGTTTTTTGACAAATGACCTAGAATTACATAAATGTATATCACTATAAAAAATGCCACCTTCTTTAGATACGAAGGTGGCTATTATTATTAATTTAGATTAGTTATTGTGTTCTTTTAGATAGTCTTTACGACTATACATCATCTTATCTGCTCGATTGAAGACTGTTTTAAATGCGTAGTCAGTGTCCGCTCTAAACTTAGACATACCGCTAGAAACAATTGGCTTATATTCTTTAGCGTTCTTTTTAATGAGTTCAAAGAATTCTTCATGCTTAGCTTCAATTTTATCGATGTCTTTGCCTTCAATAATGGATACAAATTCATCCCCACCGAATCTATACAAAGATTCTTCTGGGAAGAATTTCTTCATAAGTTCAACGCATTCAATGATGTATTTGTCACCAGCATCGTGACCAAATTCATCATTGATACGTTTTAATCCATTAATATCAAAGACGATAAGAGCGAAGTCTTTGATAGTGTGATTAGAAATCTCTTTATCAATTAATTCTTGTTTTTGTACGTAAGCGTAGCGGGATTTAACACCTGTAAGAGCATCTTTATATGCGATAGTGACTACCTGCTCTAATTCGTGCTCTTTTTCCTCTTTAGCTTCAATTTCATGTAGATATTCACTCTTTAGAGCTTCTTTAGAGTCTGTTAGTGTTAAGACATTTAATACTGAGATACCAATTAATAATCCTACAGAATAGAAAGGAATATGAGTGGTTAAGATTTGGAAGAAGATACACACCATTAAGATGATGTTAAATGCAAAGATAGCAATATATCTTCTTTGTAGTTCTTCTTTCCTTCTTAAAACATAGAAAGCAGAGAAAATAGCAATGATACCATACATCGCAATCTGGAAGTATAGCATTATATGTCTACCAATAAATACAACGTATTCACAAGTATCAGTAACTCGGAACATTGCTTCTCCGAAGAAGTTAGCGATAATAATACCAATCTCTCCTAAAAAGAAGGCAATACCAACCGCTCTAATTATGATGGAGACTATTTTATTACAGTTTTCTAGATATTTAGTAATAAATCTAGTCCAGAATAAGACTGTCGCTCCGACAGTGGAGAAATATAAAATAGTATCTACATATAATGCAGTTGATAAACCGTGTTCTTCAAATAATCCCCAAAGAATATCGGTTATATAAAAGATAGCAACTGATATTAAAAACGCCCTATAAGCTTTTATAGCGGGAATATGATCTTTCTTTCTGAACATGTCTACATTAGTTAAAACATGTATCGTTAAAGCGACAATTACGAATACGGAATAAGTCATATCTATCTTTATTTTATATATAAATCACATGCGAAGGCATAGAAATTTCAATAGGTACGATTGTATCGTATCTTTTTACAAAAATCTAGATATAATCGAATATTTGAGAATGTATCAATTTATGCTTTTATTCAAATTTATTTAAGGATATTTAGATTTTTTAATAATAAAAATACCTGAGTTTTACTGTTATTTGATAGCTCAAAATTTGGAATTTTGTGATTTTTGAGCCAAAAAAACTTAGAATTTTGTGATAAAACACCTTAAAAAAGTGCAGAATTTTGTAATTTACTTTTTTAAAATTCCTCGTAATTTTGTGTTTTTTATCTCAAAAATCATCTTCATCTATATGGTTCTTATAAATCTCTAGAAATAACGGGCAAAAAAATCTTTAAATATATCTAATATATTTTATTTCACTATAGTAAAATTAAATCAAAGATACGAAATATATCCATCACTCATGCCCGGATATTTTTCGTTTATAAGCATTAATATAAGGAGACTACACAAAATGAGAAACACTAATGCATTTAGAACACGCGCAAAAGACGAGATCGTCAAACTTGAGAAAGATACCTATGGTAGAGATATCACTCATGAAGAGATCGAAATCGTCTTTTTAAGTTATGTAATGGGTTATATTAAAGGTTTATTTGTTGTCGCAAATAACACTGAAGGTAGAATTTACGAGATTTCTAGTAATCCATCAAATAAAAAGTTTTATATTGATGTTTATAAAAAAGAAGGCACTAAGGTTGTTAGCCTAGATGATTAATTAATTATTATTCTTTATTTAATTAAAGGAGAATCCGCTATTTATGAAAACAGAAAACATACGTAACGTTGTTATTTTGGGACATAAAGGCAGTGGTAAGACTACATTAGTAGAGTCACTTGCCTTTACCTCTAAACTTATTCCTACTAAAGGAAGCATTGAAGCTAAGAACACTCTTAGTGACTACACTCCAGAAGAACAAAAAAGAGGTAGTTCAGTCCAAACTGCTATCGTACCTCTAGAATATAATGGTTATAAGATTAACCTTATTGATATTCCTGGTAGTGATGACTTTATCGGTGACGCTATCGGTGTCACTGGTGTTGTTAAAGGTGCTATTTTAGTTATTGATGCCTCTACTGGAGTAGAAGCAGGCACTGTTAAACACTATAACATGCTTAAAAAGAAAGGTATTCCTACCTTTATCTTTGTAAACAAGATGGATAAAGAGGACGTTGATTTTGAGACAATCCTTGAAGAAATCCGCGAATCACTAGGTAAAGAAGTTATTTCCTTCTGTTACCCACTTGGTCACGAACATCAATTTGATGGCTTCGCTAACGCAGTGGACTTAAAAGCTCACATCTATAATGGTAAAGAATGCGTAGAAGCAGAGATTTATCCAGAAAAACGCGCTAAATTACTTGAACTTAATAATACAATCGTTGAAGAAGTCGCTAAGACTGATGATGCTTTATTAGAGAAATTCTTTAATGGTGAATCCTTTACTCAAGAAGAAATCAGAACTTCTTTACGTAAAGGTGTCTTAAATGGTGAACTTACACCTCTTATCGTTGGTGCATCAAGCAAGAATATTGGTTCACAAACATTACTTAATATGCTCATTAGTTATCTACCTAGCCCAAGTGATTTAAAACCACTTGATGCAGTAGATGAAAATGGCAATGAAAAGAAAGTTCCTACTTCTGTGGACGCTCCAGTATCTGCATATGTATTTAAGACAATTGCTGATCCATATGTTGGAATTATTAATATTCTTAAAGTTTGTAGTGGTGTCCTTAAAGTAGGGGATGATATCTCTATTAACGGTAATGAAACTCGTAGAATTAGTGCTTTATTCACTATGACAGGTAAAAAGATGGACCCAGTCAACGAACTTATTGCTGGTGATATCGGTGCAATTACTAAACTTGAAGGAGTTAGTAGTGGAGATACATTATCTTCTCCTAAATCCATTACTGTATTTAAGAGAGTTAAATATCCTACCGCTGTTATCTTTAAAGCTATTGTCTTAAAAGATAAGAAAGATGAAAGCAAATTAGGACCAGCACTAGCTAAGATTCAATTAGAAAACCCAGACTTTGAAGTTAAACGTAATAATGAAACAAAACAATTATTATTAGGTGGTGTTAGTGAATCTTACCTTAACTATGTTATTGAAAAGCTTAGAAGTGTCTATAAAGTCGAATTAACAACCGAAAAACCTAAGATTGTTTATAGAGAATCTATTAAAGCCACTGCTGAAGGTGATGGTAGATACGTTAAACAATCTGGTGGTAGTGGATTCTATGGTGTTGTTAAGATGAGATTTGAACCAGCTGAACAAAATGAATTCGCTGAAGAAGTATTTGGTGGAGCAGTTCCTAAAAACTACTTCCCAGCAGTTGAAAAAGGTTTCTTTGAGGCCCTTAATAGTGGTTTGCTTGCAGGATTCCCTGTTATTGGTGTTAAAGGTATTCTTGTTGATGGTAAATATCACCCAGTTGATAGTAACGAGCAAGCCTTCAAGATGGCAGGCATCTTAGCGTTTAAAGACGCTTACATGAAATGTAAACCAATTATTCTAGAACCAATCATGAAAATCTTTGTCCATGTTGAATCTAAATACACTGGTAACGTCTTAAGTGATCTTAATAGTAGAAGAGCGAGAATTCAAAATATTGAAGAAAAAGAACATGGTTCTCAAGAAATTGAAGCGCTTATTCCAGAAAGTGAGATTATTGACTACGCAACTCAATTAAAATCACTCACTCAAGCAAGTGGATTCTTTAATAGAGAGTTCGTGGATTATGAAGAAGTTCCTGAATATATGAAGGATAAAGTAATCCAAGAGAACAAGATTGCTGAATAATATTCACTAAATCAGGCGGTCAGAATAATCTGATCGCCTTTTTTATATGCTTATAAGTAACAAAAAAAGCAGCATTCCATCGAATACTGCTTCATTTTGTAACCGTTGTAGTGGCAGGGAAGAATTCCCTGCTAGCTACCCAAGTTAAGTTCCGTGTGGCTGGTGGTGCTTCTTGGTGTCAGCATGTTTTGAATTGCGTAGCATGCTGGTGGCCAGCTTCCTCTAGTTATTAGCTTCGAGGCTGTCGTCCTTTTTGTCATGTCCGGTACTGGGCTGATAACGCCAAACTTTAACGCGTAGGCCAGTGACTAATGTCAGGGAGGACCGTACCGAGAATAGTAACGTCAAGGTCACTATTCGTTGCTAGATCAACCGGCTAACCATTGCTCTTTAATCAATGAATGTTCCAATATCAATTTCTTGGAAGCGGTTGCTTTACCTAGTCTTAAGCTTCTTAAATCTGTTCACGGAATTTCCTATAGCCTGGGTTCTTCCGCTATCTCTAGACTTTGAGTTGAGTAATCTAGATGGGATCGTTTCTATCGCAGTTATTCGACAGAAGTTGTTTCCTCTTCGATGATTCGTGTCCGGCGGTGGTGTTTACGCTGTTAAGCTCTAACTCAGCTACCACTACAAGTAGGGAGGTTCGCCGTTTGGTTAGCTGCTTTTGGCAACCAACAAGTCACAACACAGTTATTAACTAAGAGAATTTAACTCCTAGAAGCCTCGCTATCAACGTTGCGTTAATGGCTAACTGTCTTATCAGTCCTGCAAGCAGGGCTGATATTAAGTGGCTAAGCTATAATGTCCATTCGTGGAACTCTGGCAAGTACCTACCGAAGTAAGCATAACCGAGAACTCACTTATATCACGCACTAAGTTGACCTAGCGTGATGGTGGACTTTACGTCTATTAAGTCCGTGGGACAGGCTATTAACTTCTGTCCGTTCCTCTTCGATCGTGTCAGGCGGTGGATTTACGCTGTTAAGCTCTAACTCAGCTACCACTACAAGTAGGGAGGAATGTGCCTCGAGGTGACTAGCAAGCTAATCATCTCCACTAGGGCGACCATTAATCTAGAACATCGTTTTAAGTTCTAGAAGGCGATTAATCAACTTTTACTACCTTCGCTGATCGTCTTACCTAGATTTAGAGAATTAATTAACTATCGTTAATTATTTCTCTATCCAATCGGTGAACCGTTTGGATGTTTAGTATTATCTTATTAAGTAATATTTTTGTCAAGCATTTATTAATTTAATATGACAGTTTTTGACATATACGCG
>CACYJD010000042.1 GCA_902774655.1 uncultured Erysipelotrichaceae bacterium
TTTACAAATTTTTATATTGATAGTATTATTCAATATATGAAAAATTTTAAAGGTCTATTTGTTTTAAGTTTGCTATCACCATTTATGCTTGTTGGATGCAGTCAAGAAAGCAAACCAGCATTAGTTTATGGTGACTACTTTAGTGAACTTACTGATATAAAATATGCTGACTTAGCAAACAAAGTTGATGATGGGAAAACATTCTTATTAGCGATTAGACCTAAATCAAATTGTTCCTGCTGGGCACATTTTAAACAAGTATTAGAAGAATATAAGGCTCAAACACATGTCTCTATATTCACTATTATTGCTAGTGAATTCGATAACGCGACCAATAAATTCTCATTAGATGTTAGAAACGATAGAGAAACTTTTGCAATCTTTAAAGATGGAAAACTCTATGAACAAAACGTTTATTCGGAGAAGAACCCTATATTCAATCAGCCAAGAGACTTTAAATCTTATCTAGAATCAAAAGTAGATCTCCCTACTATGTTCTATATATCTTTTGATACATATAACGAATGGCTAGGCATTCAAGATAAAACATTTGATATCTATTATGCTAGAAATAATTGCCCTGATTGTGAGTACTTTGATAATAACCTTTTAAAGGCTTATGGTGAAAAACACTTGAGTTCCGCGCCTTTATTTATATTAGACTGTGAATCTATCGGCATTCGTGAATACGTTGGCGGAGATCCTGATAAAGGATTAACTCCTGAAAGCCAAGAAGCTTGGAATAAGTTCAAAGAAAACTATAAAATAGCGGAAAAATACACCCCTTACGGCTATAATACTGGCTACGTTCCAACTATTCTTAACGTTAAAGGCAAATCAACATACGTAAAAGATAGTCATGATTTTGATGTTTTAAATAGTTATGTTGCGTATAACGACACATTAACTCTTCAAGATGATGGCAAAATTAGAGTTACCTCTTCCTTCTTTAACGAATCAAGATTTGATGATGGACTAATTCCATATGTTGAAAGTAAAAATGAATTAGTTCAAGGCGTTCACGTTAAAGATGATGAAGTGACTTTGTACGCTGGCGGAGCATACATCGCATGGAACAAACCAGCGGCTTCTAGGTATTACGAACCGCTATTGACTAAGTTCTTAGATTACACACTTAAGTAAATGAAAATGCCACTTGTGAAGTGGCATTTTTTAATAAAATAATTGAGTTCCTATATGTTATTTTGCTTTTAAGCGGTCTGTAACTTCTTGCGCTTTTGCCATGATAGCGGCGACATCCTCGTTAATATAATATTTACCATCCATGTAGCGGATTTCACCATTAATCATGGTCATTTTAACGCAATCTTTAGAACCGCTATAAACAATGTTCTTACTAATGTTGTTAATTGGTTGCATTGATGGATTCTTTAAATCAATCATAATGATGTCGGCAAGCTTACCAACTTCTAAGCAATTTGCTTCTTCTAAGCCAATAATATTAGCGCCATTATATGTGGCCATCTTTAAAACATCAAAACCATCAGTAATAGCAGCGTTTTTATTTATAACTTTTTGTAATGTTGAAACAAGATACATTTCTCTAAACATATCTAATGCGTTATTTGATCCAGCGCCATCCGTCCCGATACCTATCTCTAAACCAGCTTCTTGATACTTAGCAATAGGAGCAATTCCACTAGCTAGTTTGAGGTTAGAACATGGGCATGTAATAATCTTAAAATTACGTTTCTTGGCAATCTCAATTTCTTCATCAGTAAAATAGACGCAGTGGAAACCACCACCACCGTAATTAAACATTCCTAAAGAATCCAAGAATTTTAATGGTGTTGTGCCATATCTACCAACACAATCTTTAACTTCTTGTTCTCCTTCAGAGATATGAAGATAAACAGGTATTTTATATCTATTGGCTAAATCAGCGATATCTTTCATTCTTTCTAAACTAGTTGTGTATTCGGCGTGAATGCCTAGTTTATATGAAATTAATGAATCCGGCTGATTATATGTCTTTAAATTGTACTCAAGCTGCGCAATTGATTCTTTATCGCTTGTTGCTAAAATACAAGTTCTAAAACCCATATCTTCACTTGCTTTGATTATTTCTGGAGGTGTGAAATACATATCAAAAGCAGTAGTAACACCACCTCTTAAATATTCTAAGATTCCTAGTTTAGTTAAATGATAAATGTCACCAGGCTGAAACTTTGCTTCCATTGGAAAAATGCAATCAAATAACCAATCATGAAGTACTAAATCATCGCTCGCACTTCTAGCAAAAACCATCGCAGTGTGAGTGTGCACATTTTTAAATCCTGGCATGAGTAAATTGCCGTCACAATCGATTACTTTATCAGCGTTAACAGATAGGTTCTCCCCTATTTTGGCAATTTTATTACCTTCGACAAGTAAATCCCCAAAGATAATTTCATCTTTAGGCATTTTTAGAATTCTGGCGTTTTTAAGTAAAGTTTTCATTAACTATTTGTTCAAATTATTTTCATCATCGTCTAAATCTCTACGAAGAACTAGCATTGATGATGGAGCGTTACATAAAGGACAAGATCCATCCGCAGTTGGTTCAACGGTTTGATGACAAACTAAGCAATGATATTTGTTTGAATTATGTTTTCTCATTTAAACATCTCCTAATTTACTAATATTATAGAACAAATATCCTTGCTTGTGTTTATATTTATTATAAACAAAAAATCCGGCGATTTTGCCGGATTTAATGCCATCAAATTTGATTATTTGCAAAGTGAATATGCGTCTTCGTCGACATAGACTGTGACATCTGGGTGTCTTTGAAGAATTGAGCAAGGCATTGATTCAACGACTGGTCCTTTAATTAAGCCATAAACTGCTTGAGCTTTGTTTTTACCAGTAGCGATTAAAACAATCTTTCTAGCGTTCATGATGGATTTAAGACCCATAGTGACTGCTCTAGTTGGAACTTCACTGATATCATTGAATAATCTTGAGTTATCTTTAATTGTTTGTTCAGTTAATTCGGTTTCATGGGTTAATGAATCAAATGATGTGCCTGGTTCATTAAATGCGATGTGGCCATCACTACCGATACCGAGGATTTGAATATCAATTCCACCAGCTTTAGCGATCTTTTCATCATATTGATTCATAAATGTGACATAGTCGCCTACACCAAGTAAAACATTGGTGTTCTTTTTATCGATATCAATGTGATTGAAGAGATTTTCATTCATGAAATAACGATATGATTGGTTGTGTGTTCCTTCTAAGCCAACATATTCATCAAGATTGAATGTTGTGCATCCTTTAAAGCTAACTCTTCCTTCTTTATTAGCTTTAGCCATATCAGCGTAAACTTTTAATGGGGATGTTCCAGTTGCTAAGCCTAAAACTGCATTTGGTTTTTCGTTAACAACTTTGATGAAGTCTTCTGCGATTAAAGCAGAGATCTTTTCTTCGTTTCCTACAACGACTTTCATAATAAGTACTCCTTATCTACTTTCTTTTTTTACAACATTAGTTGGAGTCTTAACAATTGAGTCAGACTCATATACACCTCTTAACATACTAAGAGGATATACTTGGGTGTTTTGGCCGATTACACAGCCAGGATTTAAGACACTTCCGCAGCCAATATCAGCGTGGTCTGCTAAGAAAGAGCCTACTTTTCTAAGTCCAGTGTTCATTTCTGGATTACTATGGATTACAACAGCTTTGTTATCACTTTTTAAATTGGAGAGGATTGATCCTGCACCCATATGGGCGTAGTTACCTAATACACTGTCACCGACATAATTATAATGAGGTACTTGAGCATGTCTCATAAGTAAGGCATTTTTAAGTTCACTACTATTTCCTACTACAGATTCATCACCAACGATGACGTTTCCTCTAATATAGGCTCCTGGTCTAACTTCAACATTATTGCCTAAGATACATGGTCCAATAATGGTTGCAGTTTTAGCAATCTTTACATCTTTTCCAACTAAGACATCTTTTTCTAAATATGTGAATCCAGGGATACCTTCTTCGATTAACTTAGCGCATAATTCTTTAATTAAAGGCAATAGTTCCCAAGGATATTCTTTAGAGAATACGAAGTTATCAATGTAATCAACACCAGATTTATTAAATAAATCAGTGGTTTTAATCTTGTTCACTGATATATCCTCCTTTTTTAACAATGGTGTATACGTCATTAATATATTTCTCACATAATTCCTTAGAATCACATTCCACCATTATTCTAATAACAGGTTCTGTACCAGATTCTCTCAAGAGAATTCTTCCATCACCATTGAGTTCTTTATTAATTTCTTCTACTTTGGCTAAGACAGCTCCATCACTAACGGTGGCAGTTTTATCAACTACTCTAACGTTTTTGGTGACTTGTGGATATAAATGAACATCTGCACAAAGTTTGGATAATTGTGATTTTTGTTCAATCATTTCTTCAGCAATCTTACAAGCTGTTAAGACACCATCACCTGTAGTAGCGAATTTTCTAATAATAACGTGACCAGATTGTTCACCACCAAGGTAGTAGTTCTTTTCAAGCATTCTTTCGTAAACGAATCTATCGCCAACTTTGGTTTGTTCTGTCTTAATTCCAAGTTTATTAAAGGCTTTAACTAAGCCAGAGTTAGACATAATAGTTAAGACAACTGTATTGTTCTTTAAGAAGCCTTCTTTCTTTAAGCTCTTAGCGAGAATATACATCATCTTATCGCCATCAACGACACGACCTTTTTCATCAACAGCGATACATCTATCAGCGTCGCCATCGAAGGCAAAACCGACATCTAAATCGTTGTCTTTAACGTATTTTTGTAAGTTCTCAATGTGGGTAGAACCGACATCTTTATTAGTATTTAAACCGTTTGGATCAATACCAACAGCATGGACTTCTGCACCTAAAGCTTCAAATACATTACGAGCAATATTCCAAGCTGCACCGTTAGCACAGTCAAGGCCAACTCTTAATCCTCTAAAGCTATGAGATACAACTGAGATTAGGTAACCAACATATCTATTTCTGCCTGCGACATAGTCGACAACTGCACCGATATCGCCTCTAATTGCATATGGTACATCTTTACCATCAACACCTAAGACATTCATCTTGCCATCAATATAAGCTTCAATTAATTGAGTTACATCATCTTCAAGTTTTTCGCCATTAGAGTTAAGAACTTTAATACCGTTATCATAGAAGATATTGTGGCTAGCGGTAATCATAACACCACAATCAAATTGATCAGTGCGTGTAATGTATGCAACGCTAGGTGTAGATGTAACGTGAAGAATATATGCATCTGCACCACTAGCAGTAATACCTGCAGCGATAGCGTATTCAAACATATATGAACTTCTTCTTGTATCTTTACCGATAACAATACATGCTTTTTTGTTTCTGTGTTTCTTTCTAAATTCTGGTTTAGAGTAGTACCAGCCTAAGAAACGGCCGACTTTAAAAGCGTGTTCAGCGGTTAAAACCTTATTGGATTCTCCTCTAAAACCATCAGTACCAAAATATTTGTTCTTTGGTTTTTTAACTTCAACTGGGGTAGTCTTGTTAATAACAATGTCATCATCAATTAATTCATCAGTTGTGACTGCAAATAATTTAGCAATCTCAAGGAGTTTGCTTAATTGAGGTTGAGCTTGTCCGCTTTCCCATTTTGAAATTGATTGTCTTGTAACGTTAAGCGCATCTGCTAGAGCTTCTTGATTCATCTTAGCATTTACCCTTAAGTGGACGATCTTTTCTGCTATTGTCATAATTAGTTCTTTCTGCAACTTGGAGTTGCCAT
>CACYJD010000043.1 GCA_902774655.1 uncultured Erysipelotrichaceae bacterium
TAATGCAAGTCCACCACCAATAGCGTATAGAACATAATCTAAATCAAATACCTTAATCCATCTTGCATAAACGCCAAGAACAAAAAATGATGGAACAACTAAGAAGTAACCAATTTTTTGCATAATATTTTGATCTTTATTCAAATTACCAAAAGCAATTGATCCGGCTAGTATCAATATCACTCCTAAAACAACTAAGAATCTCGTTCTTTCTTCCTTTTTTAAATCAAATGGAACAAAGAGAATCATTAGTGCAAGAAGAATGACAGAAATGTATTGAAAAAATGGAGAAATACCTCCAAGAGAAAAACTAATCAAAGCGATAAATTCTACAACTAATAGGAATAAAACCTTGTTAATAGCGACACTTTTTGAAAGTTTCATATTCATTATTGTAAAAGTGTTACGTGATAATAGCAAATGAATATATAATATTCCTATATATGCACTTCTACGGAATAGACAAAATGTCATTAGTCGATTACGACAACAAAATTGCTTGCACTCTTTTTACATGTGGATGCAATTTTAGATGTCCATTTTGTCATAACAAAGATTTAGTACTTGATACTCCTGAATTCGCAATAGCGTACGACGAAATATGGGAATATCTATCCAAAAGAGAAGGCATTCTTGATGCAGTTGTAATCTCCGGAGGAGAACCAACTCTCCACAAAGATTTACCTGACTTTATTAAAAAGGTTAAAACTTTTGGTTACCAAATTAAGTTAGATACAAATGGCACCAATCCCGAGATGGTGAAATATCTAGTTGAAAAACATTTGGTGGACTATATCGCCATGGACATAAAGAATTCAAAAGAAGAATACGCTAAGACTGTTGGTTTACAAGCATTGGACTTTGAAAAAATCGAAGAAACTATTCAATTTTTAATAGGTTCTGGCGTAGATTTTGAGTTCCGCACCACTCTTGTTAATGAATTCCATAATGAAAAATCAATCGAAGACATGGCTAAATGGATTAAAGGTGCCAAGCGTTTAAGACTTCAAAAATTCGTTGATGGAGAAGGATGCATTAAACGCGGTTTACATGAAGTTTCAAAAGAAAATGCCCTTAAATTTAAGGACATTTGTAAGAAATATATTGATGATGTTGAACTCAGAAGTTATTAATGAGTTTCGACATAGTTACAAGCACTGAGTGCTCCAACTAATCCATCGCCAGTTGCAGTTGCGACTTGGCGATATTTTTTTGAACGGCAATCTCCAATGGCGAATATACCAGGAGTTTTTGTTTGCATTAATTCATCAGTAACAATGTAACCGTGATCTAAATCAACTAATTCAGCATATCTATCATTATCTGGAATTTGACCGATAGCGATGAATACCGCACGAACATTATAATTAACAGGTTCTCCAGTATTTTTATCTCTGAAGCGTAGGCCACTGAGTTCATCTTTTCCAATGAATTCTTGTAGTTCAATATTGTATCTAATATCAATGTTTTCTTTTTCTTTTACTCTATCGCAGAGGATTTTATCAGCAAACAAGTGATCAAATAAAGCACAGATATGAACTTTGGTGCAGTAGTTTGATAAAGCTAATGCATATTGTAGAGCACTATTGGCGTCACCAATTAAAGCAACCTCTTCACCTTTATAGAAAGCACCATCACAAACAGCGCAATAGCTTACGCCTTTGCCAATAAGTTCTTCTTCTCTATCGACTCCAATGTGTCTATGTTTACAACCTGTAGCGAGTACAACTGCTTTACATTCATACTCGTTATAATCAGTCTTAACAATAAAACCATCGGACTTCTTAGTGATTTTTTGAACATCTTCAAGCTCAAAGACAAAGCCTAATGCATCTAGTTGATCATAAAGTTTGTCGGTGAATTCTTGACCAGAAATATCTTTAATTCCGGCGATGTTTTCGACTCTAGGTGAGGTTGCGATTTGGCCACCAAAGTTCTCTTTTTCTAAAAGGAGGACAGTCTTACCTCCTCTAAGAATATTAAGGGCGCAGCTCATTCCAGCTGGCCCACCACCTACGACAATAATGTCATAACTGTCCATAAGTATTATCTACTTTCGATGAATTTTTTGATGTTAGATGCATTTTCGAATTTTTCGAATCCATCACCACTAGGTACTAATAGTGTTGGGGCTTTGCTAACACCCATAGCGATTGTTTGTTCTTTATTTTCTTCAGCATCAACTACTTGGTATTTAATACCGGCTTTATCAAGTAAGGTCTTGGCCATCTTGCAGTTAGGGCATGTCTTTGTAGCGAATAAGAGGATTGAATCAATCTTATGTTCGCCTTTTTCTTCATGCTCTAAAGAGCAGGTTTTACCGTGTGCTTTAAGATTTGAATGTTCAGGAACATATTCTTTTCTATGTTTGAATTCTTCTGTCTTACCAACGTTCCAGTTTTGAATTGGACGATAGTAACCGGTAATTCTACTATAAACTTCTGTTGGTTTATGGCAGTGTGGACATTCATAAACTTCGCCTTCTAAGTAACCGTGTTCTTTACATACAGAGTATGTTGGGGACATGGTGTAGTAAGGAATCTTGTAGTTTTCAGCAATCTTACGAACTAAATTCATACAGGATTTCCAGCTAGGAAGTTTTTGTCCTAAGAAACAGTGGAAGACTGTACCGGATGTATATAAAGTTTGTAAGCCATCTTGAATATCAAGAGCAGCGAAGATGTCATCAGTATATCCAACTGGTAAGTGTGAAGAGTTGGTGTAATATGGTGCATCAACATTGTCACTTGCAGTAATGATATCTGGATAACGTTTCTTATCGTGTTTAGCTAAACGATATGCTGTTGATTCTGCTGGTGTAGCTTCTAAGTTATAGAGGTCACCATAGAGTTCTTGGTAATCAGATAATTTATTTCTCATGAAGTTAAGAACATCTTTTGTGAATTGTTGTGCTTTTTCATGAGTTAAATCTTCTTTAATCCAACGTGCATTTAAGCAAGCTTCATTCATACCAACTAAACCAATTGTGGAGAAGTGGTTATTGAATGTACCTAAATAACGTTTGGTGTATGGATATAATCCGGCATCAAGAAGTTTAGTAATAACATTACGTTTAATCTTTAATGATCTAGCGGATAAATCCATTAATTTGGTTAATCTATCGTAGAAATCTTTTTCATCTGTAGATAGATATGCGAGTCTAGGCATGTTAAGTGTAACAACACCGACAGAACCTGTAGATTCACCACTACCGAAGAAACCACCGGATTTCTTACGTAATTCTCTTAAGTCAAGTCTTAATCTACAGCACATTGAACGGACATCACTTGGTTCCATATCACTGTTGATGTAGTTAGAGAAGTAAGGTGTACCGTATTTGGCGGTCATTTCGAATAATAATTTATTATTTTCGGTTTCAGACCAGTCAAAGTCTCTGGTAATTGAATATGTTGGGATTGGGTATTGGAATCCACGACCGTTGGCGTCACCTTCGATCATGATTTCAATAAAGGCTTTGTTAACCATAGCCATTTCTTTAGCACAATCTTTGTACTTGAATGGCATTTCTTTACCACCAACAAGAGCGTTAAGTTCGGCTAAGTCATTTGGTACAACCCAGTCTAATGTAACGTTGGTGAATGGTGCTTGCGTACCCCATCTTGATGGAGTGTTAACACCATAAATGAAAGATTGGATGCATTGTTTAACTTCTTTGTATGATAAGTTATCAGCCTTAACGAAAGGTGCTAAGTATGTATCAAAAGAAGAGAATGCTTGAGCGCCAGCCCATTCATTTTGCATAATTCCTAAGAAGTTAACCATTTGGTTACATAATGTTGATAGGTGACTTGCTGGTGAAGATGTAATCTTACCGACAACACCGCCTAAACCTTCTTGGATTAATTGTTTGAGAGACCAACCTGCGCAATAACCGGTTAACATACTTAAATCGTGGATGTGAATATCAGCATTTCTATGAGCGTTAGCGATTTCTGGATCATAAATTTCGCTTAACCAATAGTTTGCGGTAATTGCACCACTGTTAGAAAGAATTAAACCACCAACGGAATATGTAACTGTTGAGTTTTCTTTAACTCTCCAGTCATTGAGTTTTAGATAGTTGTCAACTGTGGATTTGTAGTCTAATTCGGTGGACTTGATGGCTCTAAGTGTCTCATGTTGTTTTCTATAAGACATATAGGATTTTGCAACATCAATGTAGCCAGCTTGAATTAATGTGACTTCAACTGCGTCTTGAATATCTTCCACTCCAATTAATCCATCTTTAATTTTTGGATTGAATTCTGAGGTGACTTTAAGTGCTAAAAGTTGAATGATTTCTTTTGTAAAATCTTTGTTTTCAGCTTTAAAAGCTTTCTCAATTGCGGCTTCAATTTTCTCAAGATTGAATTCGACAATTGAATCGTCACGTTTTTTTACTTGAAACATGATTTTTTCCTCCTCATCTCACTGCGTTTTTAAAAAATCATATCGATATTTTTCGGATCATGAATTTACTGAATATTTTGAATGAGTTTTTGCCTCATTCTTCTGGTCAGTGGAATAATTATATTTGCGTACGCATATATATTCAATTAAAAAGATAAAAATATTATTACAGTTTATTAAAAGTTAATTAAAAATGCCGATTAATTCGGCTTTTTAAAATCTGACACCTACTTATGATAGATTTCGTGATTATTGATTTTAAAAGCGCGATAAATTTGCTCTAAAAGTATGAGTCTAGTCATGGTATGGAGGAAGGTCATTTTTGATAGTGAAATTGACGAATTTGCACGAGCTTTTGCCTCATTAGATAAACCATAGGAACCGCCTATCAAAAATGTGATATTTGAGCCTCCAATTTCAAGGGATTTAGACAAAAAAGAAGCAAATTCCTCACTAGAAAACTCCTTTTTATTAAGGTCTAGAGTGATCAGATAATCGCTTGGTTTGATTAGCTTCATTGCCCTAGCGCATTCCTCGTTAATTGACTTTAAAATATCAGCTTCATTTGGGTTATCTTTTACCCTGCTATCTTCCACTTCTACAATAGTTGTTTCAGCATATCTTTGAAGTCTATCGAGGTAGTGTTTGACACCGTCTTTCAAAAACTGGTCTTTTATCTTCCCAATACAAATAATGCGAATTTTCATGGCATTATTATTCTATATATTTAAATAAAAAGAAATAAAGAAAGTTAATTAATGAACTGTCTTTATTTGTCCCAATAATTGAAAAAATAATGCAATACATCGAAATATTAATTATTATTAATGCAAGAGGACACACTTATGAAAAAATGGCTTGTTGGAATCTTTAGCTTCATAGGAGGCATTGCCTTTACTATTGGTGCTGAAGTCGGAGCGGTTGTAGTTACAACCGGATCTGTAAGAATTGAAAATGTTATTAAACTTGCTGGAGGAAATCCAGAAGATTATTTGACTGAGGAATATTTCTCAAAAACTCTCTTACAACTATTTTTAAGTGTCAAAAATGGTGAAATGTCCTTTGATAACCTCGGTGATATTAGAAAAATCACCCCAATGATCGATACCGCTGTCGATTATTTAAACGAACAACTTGATGCCTTTGGAATCCAATTTGATAAAGAAGGATTGTACGCTCAAAACTGGGATGGCATCGGTGATTATATTCATGATTATGCCTTCGATAATTTATATTTAGCCAAATTAGCAGGCATCGGTGATTATATTCATGATTATGCCTTCGATAATTTATATTTAGCCAAATTAGCAGGTGTTGATGAAGGCTCTGATGCACTACTTCAATATCTTTGCTTTAACAAGAAAGATGACGGCACCTATGATTATGAGAGTCCTCGTGCGTTAGGTTACTTCCTTGAAGATGGAAACATCGATGCTTTAGTGGGTAACGCTCAAATCAAAGACTTACTTGATGTTGGAGATGACACCACAAGCTTGTTATATAAACTTAGAGAATCTTCAATTAACACAATCCAAAGTGACATCATGGAGCTCTACATCAGCGATGTTATTGAGATTGCTCCTGATGCTCCTCAAGCACTCAAGTATTTAGGTTCTTGCAAGATTAGTGAAGTTGGAGATGCCCTTAATACCGCTACTCTTGGTGATGTTTTAGATATCACTCCAGGAGAAAATCCTGCCATGGATTATCTCTCTGATAAGTTAATTAACAACTTAGCAAGCGCATTAAAT
>CACYJD010000044.1 GCA_902774655.1 uncultured Erysipelotrichaceae bacterium
GCTAGAACAGTTCTTGGTGAGCCTGTCTACACCCTTAATGATGCAGCAGAAAAAGTCATTGATTGGAGTAAGACAAACTACATTGACTGGGGTAACTTTATTTCTGCAATCATTAACTTCTTACTTATCGCCATCGTTCTATTTGTTATTATTAAAGCAATTAATAGAGCACGTGAAGCTGGTGAAAAAGCTAAAGAACTCGCAGCAAAAAAAGCCAAGAAAAATTCTGAAGAAGAACCTGTTGAGAAAGCTGAATAATTTCTTATTTAATTACTATGAATTGCGGCTCGAAAGAGTCGCTTTTCTTTTGAGATAAAAGTCCCAAATAAGCGACTTCCTATATGTTTTTTAAAAATAATTTACGTGTTAATTGATAAAAGATTCAATAGTAATTATATTATTACTATGGCTAAATTAATCGCTACTGATCTCGATGGCACCTTATTTTATCCTAAACACACTATTCGAATGGTGAGTAATAGGACTGTAAGAGCTATTAGACGTTTCATTGATAATGGCAACAAATTCGCTATTGTTAGTGGGCGTTCTTTTGAGTCTTGCATGACAGTTATTCATCGCATTAAACGTGACGTTATCATCGTCGGTTGTAATGGTGCTTTTATTATGGAAAATAAGAAAACCATATATTCCGTAAGTTTCAAAGAAGGCGACTTGTTACCTGTTATGAAATTTATGGAAGAAAATTTTGATATCAGAGGAGTCTTATTAATGAATACTGATAAGGCTTATAAAAATGTCGATTCATTTAAGACTAAAAAGTACAAATTTGGTTACTTAACATATATGTTCTTCCAAGGTGCTTATCGTGAAAACTTCCACAAATCTAAGATGAGTTATCAAGAATTGTTGGAAAGCGGTAAAGTTCATAAATTATTAGTTATGTTCGGCTTAAACCAAGACGCTAGAAGAAGAGCGCATGAAGCATCAATTATTATGAATGAAAAGTTTGGTGATATTCTCGAATGTGCTTGGTCTGGCTTAGTAGTGGAGATCACTCCTAAAGGTTGCACTAAAGCCGAAGGATTGAAATTTGTCGAAGAATATTATAATATTAACCACAATGACGTCTATGTAGTCGGAGACAGTGGAAATGATATTTCCATGTTCAATGCCTACTATGAGAACTCGTTCTGTATGAAAAAAGCTCCGCTATCGGTCTCGAAGCATGCTAAACATATAGTTTCTAGAGCTCGAGATGTAGTCGCCTACATAGAAAATGAAGAAAGGAAGTAGTTATTATGAATAATTACACAATGGCAATTGGCAGTTTTGTTAGATTTAACTCTGTCATTTTAAACACTCTTGAATACGTCATGAACAAACCTAGTTTTGAAGTTAAGGCATATCAAGCTAGAAAAGAAGCAATTAAAAATGAAGTTACTCAAAACACTCCATTAAAACAATGCTTAACCAACTCTAAAGAAGCTGGTGAAAAACTCTTAGAAAAGATTAATGAACTCCAAGACACCGTTTACGGTGATGGTTCCACAATCGTAAAACTATCACAAGATGGTAGTGAACTTAGAGTAGACCACGCTCAACACATTGCAGTCTTCAATCTTGTTTTACCAATTTATGAAGAAGTAAGAAATATCATTACTGCTCATGTTGCGGCAGCAAGAAAAGAAAACCAATACAATGATGAAGTTTTAGCAGATTGCATTACAAAAACTGATTACTTCTATCATGGTTTAGTTAACGCTTTACTTCTAGATGAACTTGATCGTTTATTTGCAGAATATAACAAAGCAAGAAACGAAGCTAAAGGTGCTATCACACCTCAATCAAACTTCATCCAAAACGATATCAACGAAGTTGTTAAACTATTCCAACTTCTCAGAAATCGTTCACAAGTAACATCATCTGACTATTATGAAATGATCGATCCACTCTTTGCTTTAATTGAAATGACAAGTGGTAGAAGAGATCTCCCACAAGGAAAGAACTTTGGTGATATGTTCACACAAACAAAGACAATCATTAGAGAAAAAGCAATGAAATGGGAAACCGCTTGGAAACCTGTCTACGATAATTTCATGAAAGAATTCAACGAAGCAATTCAAGAAGCTATTAGAGCAAATGTTGCTAAAGCTTAATAAGAGTTTGATTAAAAAATATATTAGTGATATATTTATCTAGCAATTATGAAAAAGATTAGTAAAAAAGAATTAGTTTGGTACATTATCTCAGGAGTCTTCGCTCTTGCAGGTTTAGTATTTATTGTTTTTGGCATTGTTGGCCACGCTTTACAAGTTCCTCTACAAGATAACTGGATTAAGCAAGCTGAAAAAGCTACGAACTTTGATTTCAGATATTTCGGATTAATCTTATTCGGAGCTGGATTAGTAATTTCTCTTATCGTCTTATCTGTATTTTCTAAACAAGTTGATAGAGATGCTGAAAAGACAATTCGTAGAAAACAACGTCTTAACACCGCTGCATTAAGCAACATGGAAATCAAACCTTCCGTTGTTGAAGTTCCAGCAGAAGACGTCAAAAGCGAATAGAATCCTCGCAAAAAATAAATGTCTCGAAATCGAGGCATTTTTTTATTGAAATTTTCGATTGCATCTTTTAAACGTTTTAAAATAAAATGTTTAAAAATATTAAATTATAATTTATTATACTGAATGTATGAAAAAAGCGGGCAAATGGATAATGATGTCGTCAGCGATATTGCTGAACGCTTTTATTATTTTCCATTCTATCTTGCCTAGTGAGTTATCCGCTAAATGGTCTAACTTTTTTTCACAAATATTCGAGTTTATTATAAATAACACTACAGATGGGAAGCCTGCTGAGCAAGTTCCTGTTACTTCGGTAAAATTAAATTACACAGCTAGCCCATTAAACAATCTTGATGGATATGAAGAGACCGGAGACGAACATTTATTGCCAATTGGCTGTGCTAAGCTTGTGTCAGCAACTGTCTTACCTGCTAAAGCAACTAACAAGTCAGTTACCTACTCAGTTGAAGGCGATTATGTCAAAGTTGTTCAATCCGGAACATCCTTTTCTATCATTGGTAAAGAGATTGGTACTTCGGTAATCACTGTTAAATCCAAAGAGAATTCTTCGATCCTTGATACTTTTAAATTTAAAGTTATAGATTTGAAAGCTCCAAAGACCTTTGAACTCACCAAAGACACCCTCGACATTGTCGTAGGTGGTGGTGATGTCGCTCCAGTTCAAATTATTAACTCTTCACTAGCAACAAAACCTTTCGATTCCTCAGTCTTCCTTCAAAGATATTACGACACCAGTTTACTAACGATGGTTTCTAGTGATCCATCTGTTGTTAATCCTGAGGAAGTTTTAGGTGTAAAAAATGTTTTAGTTGGTAAATCACAAGGCACCGCAACTGTTACGATTTCTAACTCATATGGCGCTAGTGAAACTCTTACCGTTAATGTTGGTGCTCCACAAACAAATAATGTTTATGAAGAAAAAGATGATTTAGTAACTTATACTGACGAGTTAGATGTTGCTAGAGATAGTCTTGATACCGGTTATAAATTTGACTACGAAAATACAATTTATACCCCTTTAGATAAGGTTGCTTTAAAGACCACTAATAACGGTCACGTCTACGGTTATCGTAAGTTTGTAAGTGGTGATAATCACGCTTCCGTTCGATTAATTGATAAAAACGATATCTCTAATTATAAAGATTATGAGTTTACCATCACTGATCGAACACCTACCGCTATAAGTGTTAAGATGAGCGGTCTAACTACCAAAGATGGCGTATTAACCGTTACTCAAGGTAAGTCTTTCTCTGGCAGCATTACTGCTAGCCCAACTAATGCTTATCATGCTACTTATTCCATTACTTCGAGTGTTTCTGATTTTGTCAAAATTTCTGTTAATGGAAGTGGATTCGTAGTAGTAACTGAAAATTATGGCACTTTCGTTTTAAAAATTACTTGTAACGAAAATACCTCATTGGCTGAGGAATATAGCATCACCGTTCTTAAAAACGAGGTTATTAATCCTGAAAATGAAAGTGATTTCTTCCAATTCATGAGAAAATCATTAGGACACTTTAGCCTATTCCTAATTGATGGTATTTTAACAACACTAGCTATCTTTATGATGTGGCCAAGATTAAAGAAGTGGATTATCTTAGCAAGTTCCGCTGGTTTTGGCCTAGTTATGGCCCTAGGTACCGAATGGATCCAATATATTTGCAGAGAATGGGGTCATAGAGCAGGTCGTATCGAAGATAGTGGTATAGACTTTGCAGGCTATCTAATTACAACCTTGATTGTCGTAGGTATACTTTGCCTTATCGCTAAGAAAAAGGATGATGACAAACACTTATTAGATATGGTTGTTCTCCCAAGCGGAGTGCCTACATTTAATACGAATGTAGATAATAATGACTTTGCTAATTCTAAAGAAAATGATCGCCGTATCAACATACTTAAGAAGAATATCGGCAAAGATTACGAATTTACCATTAATGGTAGCAAATATAATTTAAAAGATTTAACCACTGTTAAGGTTAGTGTTGATTATGTAGGGGACGTCTATCTCGTATATAAGACCTTAAAGCAAAAAGAACTATTAATCAAAGAGATTAAATTTTTAAGATCTATGCCTTCTAGTTATGAAAGCGAAAGAAAGGCTAAGATTTCAAGGTTATTTGAAGTCGCTAATAAGTATAATCCTGTTCTTATCTTTACAGATTCATATATCGAACACGCTCATCAAATTAGCTCTTATGAAACCCCAGTTTTATATAGCAGTGTAGTTAAGAATAACCATGAAGAACATTCCTTAAAGGATGGTATTATTGAACTCCTATATAACATCGGATTACCTGCGTTTATTACTTTCTGCTTCTATTTACTCGCGTCATTTATTAAACGAGGTGGAAAACTAGTTGTATTAGGTATCCTTGGATTATTATTTATTGCATTAGCAATCTTTACATATAAATCAATAAGAATCCACATAAATAAGCCAGGATTTAAGGGATATCGCAAATATTATGTAAGTTTATATCTAATTAATCTTTTAGGTATCATTTTAGGCATTATTATTTCCTTTATTTTTGGTAAACTAATTAAAGAAAGTAACAACGCTATTCTTATTAAATACGTTTTCACTGGAGCGTTACTTGGCCTCGCTATAGTAGCATTAGTGCACGCCGCAATAATCTTACTACCTAAGTTAATCGCTTTCATTAAATCAAAGATCAATAAGAAATAGGTCTATTACTTAAGCATTGACATAAAAGTCGATTATTATAAGGAGGAACCATTATGTTAGAAATTATTTTAATTATCTTATCTTCTCTTATTTTAGTAGGACTAATTGTCGCCATCGTCTTATTAATTAAGAATAAGCAAACAAAAAAGACTTCAAATGAAGACTTAAAAGAAATTGTTAGACTTCAATCTCAAATTGAGCATCTCTCATTAGAGATGAAAACAAACATCGAATTAAGCGCTTCTAATCAAGTTAATAAGATACTTGAGACATCGAGTAAAACTTCTGAACAAAGTAACGCAAAATTATTACAGTTCGAAAAGAACATCTCCGATTCTATTAATACAAGATTTGATGCTTTAAATAAGCAAATGGACACCAAATTAGCGGAGATTAATAAGAAAGTTGATGAAAAG
>CACYJD010000045.1 GCA_902774655.1 uncultured Erysipelotrichaceae bacterium
TGATGTCGCAAATGGGATTAATGATTCCGACATCTACACCTGCAAATATATCGTTCTTCCCTAAAATCTATGCTGATATTGGTGATAACCAATCTTTAAGTGATAACTTATCTACATTTGCCGCGCATATATCAAATCTATCAAGAATTACTAAATACGTATCAAGTAATGATCTCGTATTAATCGATGAATTAGGCACAGGTACATCTCCTAAAGAAGGTGAAGCTATTGCTTTAGCAAGCCTAGATTATTTATTAGACACTAAATGTTTCGCTATTATATCTAGTCACTTTGACAAGATTAAAGAATACGCTTTTACAACTAAACATGTAGTAAACGCTACTATGCTTTTTGATGAAAAGAAGCTACTTCCTACTTATAAATTGAAAATTGGCTATCCAGGTAGAAGCTACGGAATCGAGATGGCTACTAGGTATCATTTAAGTGATAAAGTAGTAAGGAACGCTAAAAACAGATTAAAAGAATCTTCATATTCTAATAAAGATAAGATTTATGGTGAAATTGAGAGATTACTTAAAGAGAATGAAGATTTAAATAAGGATTTATTAGAAAAACAAAAACAACTCGATATCAAAGAGAAAGCACTACAAACTCAAGAAAATAATCTTAAAGAAAAGAAAGAAAACCTCCTCAGTGATGTCGAAGAAACTAGGTCGAAACTAATTGAAGACGCTAAAAAAGAAATAGAAAGTGCCTTAAAAGACATTAATAAAACATCTAAAGAACATGAACTAATTGAAGCAAAACATCGTTTAAATAAGTTAAGTGAAGAAGAGGAAACTATTCTTCCAGATGATACTTTTGAATTTACTATTAATGATAACGTAAGAGTTATTGATTTGGGTATCGTTGGAAGAATAATTAAAATCAATAAAGACAAAGTTGAAATCATTTCTAATGATGGATTAACTATTAAAACAAGTAAAAATAGGTTAGAACCTGCGCTTAAAGGCCAACCTAGAAGAGTTAGACAAACAAACGCTGATGATATAATCAAGATTAAAAGTGATGTTAAACTAGAACTTAATATCATTGGATATCATGTTGATGAAGGCGTAGAGGCCGTCGCTAAATACTTAGATGATGCCCGTATAAGAAAATTTAAAACTGTAAGAATTATTCATGGATTTGGTACTGGCGCTCTTAGAGCAGCAGTCCATGATTATTTAGATACATGTAACTTTATTGAAGAATATCATTACGCTGGATATTCTGATGGTGGTCAAGGAGCCACAATAGTGACCCTAAAATGACAGAAAAAGTAAGAATAGCTATACCGTTACTACCAAAATCACCCGGTGTATATTTAATGAAAGACAAGGATGATAAGGTAATCTATGTCGGCAAAGCTAAGAATTTATATAACCGTGTCTCTCAATATTTTTTGCGCCCTCAAAGTGGTAAGGTTTTCGCAATGGTCACTCATGTTGATCACTTTGAAACTATTATGACAAAGACCGATAAAGAAGCTTTCTTATTAGAAGAAAACCTAATTCATAACTATTACCCTAGATACAACATTCTTCTTAAAGATGGGAAACACTATCCATATATTGCTTTAAAAAAGAAGGGCGATATTTATTTAAAAATTGCAAGAAACGATAAGGACAAAAACTATTATTACTTTGGTCCATATCCTACTTCAGGCGCAGCATTTGAAGTAATAAATCTACTAAATAGGCTATTTCCTACACGTAAATGCAATAAGATACCATCTTCACCATGCCTTTATTATCATTTAGGTCAATGTTTAGGGCCGTGTATTAATAAAATTAAAGATGAAGAGTATCAAAAGATGTATGAGGATATCAAATCCTTCCTAAGCGGCCATAATGATGATATTAAAAGAAAACTAAAAGAAGAGATGATTTCACTAAGTGAAGCCCAAGAATATGAAAGGGCAAGTGAAATCAAGAAAACTCTTGATTCAATTGATCACGTCATCTCCACTCAAGGGGTGGAGAACAGTGATCACGTCTCTAGAGATGTATTCGGTTATACATCTAGAGAGAACTTTATTTCACTTGCAGTTTTAACTTATAGACGCGGAATCTTACTAGGCAAAGAATCCTTCATTTTAGATGAGTTTGGTGACAATAAAGAACAGGTTCTCGACTTAATTCTTCAATATTACCAAACTCACAACCTTCCAAAAGAGATTGTTATTAACCTCGATGGAGTGAAAGAAGAAATTGAATCAATCTATGATGTTGAAGTTGCTTCCGTCACTAGAGGTAAGTTATTTGAAGCGGTGGAAATGGCAAACATGAACGCTAAAGCGAATTTAGATATGCACTTTATGTCTGCTAGATTAAATGATGATAATAATGCTTTACTTGAAGAACTCGGTGAACTATTAAATATTCCTACTCCATATCGTATTGAGTTATTCGATAATTCTCACGTTCAAGGAGACTCTCCAGTTGGCGCTGTAGTAGTGTACATTAATGGAGAACCTGCTAAAAAACTATATAGGAAGTTCAATATAAATCATTTCGAGACTAGAGATGATTACGCTAGCATGAATGAAGTTATGACTAGAAGATACTCTAGACTTAAAGAGAATAATGATACAATGCCAGACTTAATCCTAATGGATGGTGGATTAGGCCAAATACATGCAGGCCAAGAGGTTATTGATAAATTAGGTCTATCTATTCCTGTATTTGGCCTATTTAAGAATGATAAGCACCAAACAAGTGGAATAATGGATAAAGATGGGAATGTATATGAAATACATAACAAATCTTTGTTCTTCTTACTTGTGAGAATGCAAGATGAAGTACATAGATTCGCTATATCGTTCCATCACCAGAAACGTAGCAAGAATTTTAAAGAAGGAATATTAGATAATATCAAAGGTCTAGGAGACAAAAGAAAAGAAGTTATTAGAAACCAATATCCCACAATTGACGCTCTAAAGCTTGCAACTGTCGAAGAACTATCTCAGTTTATACCTCCTGAAGTCGCTGAGTTATTAGTGGACAAACTTAAAAATTTATAAAATAATGGTCTCGAATTTTTATAATTTAATCGTTGATAAATATTAACAAAACACATATTATATATTCGCTGCCCTCGTAGCTCAGGTGGATAGAGCAACTGCCTTCTAAGCAGTGGGTCGAACGTTCGAGTCGTTTCGAGGGCGCCATCTTAAAAAATGAGGCATTCTGTTATCATCAGAATGTCTTTTTTTGCCTTTTTACATAATTTAAGCGGTTTTCATAGATTTTTATTATTTTTGCTAATAAGAAAGGCATTGACTTTTAATCACACGATTCAGGAATTAATTGAAAATCCATTTAAAAGTGACGACAACATCTTTTAATTAATAATTAAAAACAATACATATTATCTTACTATATTTTATTTCAAAAATATATTAGGTAAAATATTAACGATTATAGAATCTCTAGATTATTCACCCCTTTAAGGAGAAACTTTATATGAAAAAATCATTTATCAAAACGATTTCATTATCATTCGCTTGTTTATTGGGCGTTTCTACTTCGGTTGCAATTCTTAACATGTATAGTAAGGCACCTATGGCTGTTAATGCATATTATCAACCTACTTTAAAATACGACGATATTTACGCAAATCGAAGTACAAAAAAATTAGGTGATTATGAATGGACTGGCAATTGTGTTGGAAACACAGGTTTCCAGTATTATAAGGGTTCATACTTTATTTTAAATAGTGGAGAATCACTTTCTATTACTTGGCACAATACAGATCATAAGCAAGTAACTTACTTTGTTGTTGATGATATTAATCTTGGAACCGATAGTGATAGTGGTACTACTACTGGAATGTCTTTTGTCGGTACTGTCAGTAGTCCTGGTTTAACTTCTTTTACTAAAACTATGTCTAATGCTGGTAATTTTTGGAATACTTTTCTTATTCAAAACGGTCGAATAGTTGGTCGTTATGGTAGTGATCCATACTATGACCCTGATGCTGAAAGTGGAATTATTACTAACGATATAACATTTACATTCACTAATACATCTAGTCAAAAGGGAAGATTGATATTTAGGGAAAATGACAGAATGTATATAAATGCACGCGGCAAAATCAACTTCATCTTAAGAAGCGATGATGGAAAGACAACTTATGGGCAAAAGGAAACGATGTACGGTGAAGAAATGACACCACTGGAAGATGATTTAATTCCTACAAAAGAAGGAAGCACATTTTTAGGATATTATTCTAAAGTCAATGACTATGTCACCGGGGAATACGATAAAAAATATTACAATGCCGATGGTACAAGCGCATGCATCAATGACGTTACAGGTACATCTTATAATAACACTAAATATTTATATGCTAAGTGGCGAGGTGCGCCTTATACAATTACATTCAATAATAATGGTGGTGAAGGCCCTGAAAGTGTTATCGCCTATTATGACGAGGATATGCCAGAAATAACTTTGCCAACCAAAACTCACTACACTTTTACTGGATATTGGGATAGTGAAGATGAATCCGGCACCAAATACTATAATGCCGATGGTTCTAGTGCACATGTTTGGGATAAAGAGGCTGATACTATTCTTTACGCCCATTATGAAGCAAGTATGTCCGTGCTTGACGTAGGTACAACCGAATATACTTGGGATAACAATTCTCATTCTTATGAATACATCAAATTTAAAGATGATGCGACAGAAGAAGAAATCACAGATTATACGATCATGTTTAGTGCTGACGAAGGTACTACTTATGATTTAACTGATAAGCCAACATTTACAAACGCTGGTGCACATACGATTTATTATCAAGTCACAAAAGAAGGATTTGCCACATTCACAAATACAGTTGAGATTACTATTAATAAAGCTGATTCATCAATGACTCCTCCAGACGCTAGAGAAGAGCTTGTTTATGATGGCAATCCAACATATTTAACCACCAAAGGCTATACCGATGATGGAACAGTAATGTACAACATCGATGGTGGAGAATGGCAAAGCGAAAGACCTGAAGCCACTAATGCAGGAACTTATACAGTTGGATACAAAGTTATTGGAGATAGTAACCATAATGACACTGAACCTCAATATCTGTCAGTAACTATCGCTAAAGCGGATTATGAGACTTCTGTTTCTCTTGCTGGTTGGAGTTATGGTCAAACTCCTAATTCACCAAGTGTAAGTAATAACCCAGAAAATGGCGCTGTTATTTATGAATATAAAGAAAAATCTGCTGCGGAAGAAGCATATTCAACAACTGTTCCTACTAATGCCGGAGAATATAAAGTTAGAGCAACAATTGCAACAACTACAAATTATAAGCAAGAAGTTGCTACTACCGATTTTACTATTTCTAAAGTTGCTCCAACTCAAGTAGATCCAACCGCAAAAACTGATTTAGTTTATACAGGTTCTGCTCAAGATTTAATTAATGCTGGTTCTTCAACAGACGGCACTATTAAATATAAATTAGGTGATAATGGCGTTTATAGTGAAGATATTCCTTCTGCTATTAACGTTGGAGATTACACTGTTTACTATAAAGTCTTCGCTGATTCAAACCACGAAGATTCAATAGAACAATCTTTAGTAG
>CACYJD010000046.1 GCA_902774655.1 uncultured Erysipelotrichaceae bacterium
TTAATTGTTCTGTGGCACCTGCTCTAAAAGTATCAGCAGCGCAAAGCATAACTTTTTTGCCCTTATCAATATATCTTTTTGCGAGTTTAGCGATGGTTGTGGTTTTACCTACACCATTAACGCCTGCAACAAGCAAAACAGTTGGACCTTCATTAACAAATTGGATTTCATTAACGATATTCCCACCCTTAGTGGCGTAGCCTAAAAACATCTTATCAACAACTAATTCATTAATTAATTTAGGCTCTGTAATCTTTTGTTTTTTAGATTCTTCTAAGACTTCTTCAATAATCTTAAGTGTTAAATTAACACCGACATCTGCTTCAATTAAAATCTCTTCTAATTCTTCAAAATATTCTTCATTAACAGATTTATATCTTTTTGATAACGAATCTAATTTAGAAGCAAAATTTTGTCTAGACTTAGCTAAACCATCAACATACTTTTCAGTATTTTGTTTGTTTTGTTTCTTTGATAATTTTTCTTTTAAAAACGAAAAGAAGCCCATATTAAGACACCTTCTTTTCTAATGCTGCTTTAGCGGCGGCTTGTTCTGCTCCTTTTTTAGTGGAGGCAGTGCCTTCTCCAAGGGTCATACCATCGAATAACACTCTAACAGTGAACCTCTTATCATGAGCAGGTCCTTCTTCTTTAATTAATTCATAAGTAACTGACTCACGATGCTCCGCTTGCATTTCTTCTTGTAAACGAGATTTATAATCTTTTAAATCTTCTAACTTAAAGTTCTTAACGTCTTCACCAAATAAGGCGTAAAGAAAATCCTTAGCAAAATTAAAACCTTTATCTAAATAAATGGCGCCTAAAGAAGCTTCAAAAACATCTTCTAGCAAGGAGTCATGATTATAGATATCAATCGTGTAACTATTACCCACTTTAATATAAGAAGGATAATCTAGTTTTCTAGCGTAATTTGCAAGTGCATGAGTATTAACTAATGCACTTTTAATTTTAGTAAGTTCGCCTTGAGAACACTCAGGGCGAAGTTCATAGGCGAATTCACTAATGGCTAAGCCAATTACTGAATCGCCAAGAAATTCTAATCTTTCATAGTCATGATGCTTAGTTTTCGCGTCAGCATTATAACTAGAATGTGTAAAAGCTATCTCGTAAAGTGAGGAATTAATAGTTTTGATATGTAAAGAATGTAATAAATCTCTAATATCTTTCATTAGTTTTCACTTTTTAAGCTTTCTTTAATTTGATCAACAACTTGTCCTTTGGCAAGTGTGTAAGCAATCATAATTGAGTGATAGAAGCTATCTTCATTGGAGTTACCATGTGCTTTAACACTGATGGCGTTAACACCAAGTAAGAGGGCTCCACCAACTTTTTTATAATCCATCTTATCAAGCATCTTCTTAAATCCACGTTTAGCGAATAACCAGCCTATCTTGCTTGATAAGTTAGCGGTGAATGCATCTTTCATCATTCCACCAAGCATCTTAGCTAAGCCTTCACTACCTTTAAGGAAGACGTTACCTGTAAAGCCATCGAAGACAACAACGTCTGCATCGCCACCAAAGACATATCTACCTTCAATATAACCTTTGAAGTTAGGATCTGCTTTGAGTAAATCAAATGCTTCACGGCTAAGAGGTGTGCCCTTACCTTCTTCACTACCATTAGAAATAAGGTAAGTATTTAAATCATCTTTACCATAGACAACTCTATAGTAAGCTTCACCCATCTTAGCGAATTGATATAATTCGTTAGCGTTATTTTCACTAGAAGCACCAACATCGAGTAATACAACATATTTACCATCAACTTTTGTTGGGAATGGTGTAATTAATGCAGGTCTAGAAATACCTTCAATCTTCTTAAGCAAAAGTGTGCTGAGTGATAAGAAAGCTCCAGTTGAACCAGCACTTACAACAGCGTCAGCTTGTTCACTTAAAACTGCGCTTACTGCTTTATAAACACTTGATTCTTTCTTTCTCATAGCTTCCATTGCGCTACATTCCATAGGCACAACTTCGCTTGAAGGTATAATTTGGCATTTACCTTCGAGTTTCTTTAACTCATCAGGATTACCAACAGCGATTACTTCGCAATCATTAACTTTATTTAGAAATTTTAAGACGCCACCAACAGTAGCTTTTGAGCCGTTATCTCCGCCCATCATATCGATTACAATTTTTACCATAAATTAATCTCCAATCTTAATTATTAGTTATTTGTGTATTAAATTAAAGAAAAATCCAAAAGGATTTTCTTATTCTACTCCTATAAGGAAGCTATAAACAGGTTGCTTACCTTCCACTACATCAAGTTCAATTTCAGGAAAGATTTCTTGTAGCTTGGACTTTATCTTATTGGCCTCTTCGCTAGATATATCCTCACCAACAATAGCGGTAATTAGATAGCTATCTTCATCCACCATTGCTTTGACTAAGTCATAGAAAGCACTATATTTGTCTTTCTTACAACCGATAATCTTTTTATCAAATATTTCCATGAATTGATCTTTTTTAACATCAATCCCGTCAATAGTTGTGTCTTTGATAGCATATGTAATTGAACCAGATTTGACATAATCAATCACATTACTCATCTCTTCTTCGTTTTCATCTGCATTAGCGTCGGGATTAAACGCAGAGCAAGAAGCAATACCTTGAGGAACAGTTTTTGTTTGAATTACTCTAACATCAACTTCTCCATCTAAAACGTCTTTAGCTTGCATACTCGCCATAATAATATTTGAGTTATTAGGCAAGACAAATACTGTCTCAGCATTAGCTTCTCTAATCGCTTTAACAATGTCTTCAGTAGAAGGATTCATTGTTTGACCACCGCTGACAACTTTCTTAGCGCCAGCGTTAATAAACATTTCTTTAACACCATCACCAGCAGCAACTGCTACAATAGCGAAGTCTTCTTTAGGTTCTTCAGGTTTATTTTCACTTAACTCTTTAGCACCTTCATGTAGTCTAGTGTGTTGCTCGGTCATGTTTTCAATCTTTAAAGTTACGAATTCACCAAAGTTTTGTGCATAGTTTAAGATCTCACCAGGTTTAAGAGTGTGGATATGAACTTTGACAATATCATCATCAGTAACTAAAACGATAGAGTTACCTCTGCTCTCTAAAACACTTCTGAAGCGAAGTTCATTAAATTGTTTTTTAGATTCAGCTGGACCAAGTCTCATAATGAACTCGGTGCAGTAACCATATTCTTCGCCTTCGCCTTCTGCAGCAGGAACAAAAATTGTTGGTTTAGCTTCTGTTTCAGTAGCGTTAATCTTTTCAATAAACACTCCCTTAGCAGCACTTCTTAAACCTTCAACAATTCTTAAGTAACCTGTACCACCAGAGTCAACCACTCCGACTTCTTTTAAAACTGGAAGTAAGTCAGGAGTTCTTGAAAGTGACTCTCTAGCACTACTAACGAGAATATCAAGTGCTTTCTCAATTGAAGTATCAGATTTAACTTTCTCTTCAAGAGTATCGCTGGATTCTCTTAAAACTGTAAGGATTGTACCTTCAACTGGTCTAATAACAGCTTTATACGCTACTTCTTTAGCGGAGACAAAAGCGTCGACTAAATCGTTAACTTTAATAACCTTCTTGCCTTCTAAAGACATAGCAAAACCTCTAAAGATTTGGCTAGTAATAACACCAGAGTTTCCTCTAGCGCCTAAGAGTAATCCTTTAGAAAATTCTTTAGCGATGTTATAGACATCTTCATCATTTCTATTGGCGATTTGTTTAGCACCACTAGAAAGGGTTAAATTCATGTTCATACCTGTATCACCATCAGGTACTGGGAAGACGTTAAGAGCGTCGATCTCAGGATAATGGTTATATAGGTTATTCGCAGCAGAGATAAGCATCTCTTTTAATAACTTTGCATCAATACTTTTCATAATTTACTTAGCGACATCTAAAGCGTGGACATTTACTTGTTTAACTTTAATCTTAAATGCCTTCTCTAGATCGTATCTTACTTTCTTTTGAACTTCGTTTAAAATCTCAGGAATCTTAATTCCATGAGCTAATAATAGATATAAATCAACGACGTAGTCGTTTTTCTTGTCTTTTTCGATGTTAACACCTTTGGAGTATTCTCCTTCTTTTAAAGGTGTAAACACTTTGTCTTTAATTTGTTTTTTATTAACTAAACAATAAACACCATAGCAATTTAAGCATGCATTTCCCGCTACTACGCCTATCGCGTCTAGTGAGATGTTTATTGTTCCATATTTGTTAGTTTTTGAAATAGCCATAAATATTTAAGATTTTAAAAATCTTATAAGAATATATCATAGTAATAAATAAAATGCAAAATTTCAGGAGTATAGAGAAATTACTTTTCAAGTAAATTCACTAATTCTTGCTTATGATCTCCGTAGAAAATAATTAGGTGATTTCCATTAGGAGAAGTTAAAATTTCCGATAGGTTCTCGGCTGTTTTTAATAAAATCTGTGTTCTACACAAATTATCTTTAGATAAATTTTTCTCTATTTTAGCGCTTAAAACTAAATATTTTTCTAAGTTAGAATTTACTTTAAAAATTGTAACTTCTTTGGCTTCTAGTTCACCCTTAATGCCGATTCCAATCTTACTTTCGAAATGAGTATCAAGCTTATAAGAAGTCACCATTGATAGAGGAATTGTGCAGTGAGAGAGAATAATTTCATTCTTTTCTAAATTGATATAACTTGGGTTAGCCTGGAAGGAATCTAGTCCAAATCTAGCCTTAATAATCATCATTGTAATTAAGGCAGGAATGTCGCCTTCACATGTGGCGACAATGCCTTCTTTTGCGAGTAACGCAAAAGCGAGGCAAGAAGTCGATTTTACAGTTCCGAGTAAGTCAAAACAGCGAACTGTAAAAGCGTCTAATTTATGCTTAATTACCAAGTTTTTAAGCGCGCTATAAATGTATAAAGCTAATTCAATTTCTTTCGAATTAATCTTATCATTTTGATTTTCTTTTATAAAATCATCGCTCCATGAAGGAAGAATCTTTTTATCAATCTCTCTTTTAAATTCTTCAAAGGAAATATCAACTAATTCTAAGCCAAATTTATCCTTGGCTTTTGAGTAGTCTACATCACTAGATATTAGCCAATTACTAGGTCTACCAACAACACCTGCGCGTTTACCTTTTAAGACCTCTACATCATTTGTGATTTTTCTAAAATTCTTTTCAATAGGAATCTCAATATGTTCAAGGGTGTGAACAAAATTTTCACTTGTGGAGTGGATGAGTTTATTCTTTAAATTATGCTTATCTAAAAATGAAATGATTTCTAAAGATGCAGGAAGTGAATTATTAGCGTTTGTAGCGAACAAAACATAAGGTTCTTTATATTCTTTATAAATCTTCTTAAAAACCTCTTCAGAGCCCCCAGATTCAATAAAAAAGATAGGTTCTCCATCCTTTGAGACTTTTATCTCACTATTATTAGATAATTTTGAGAGATATTCCTCTCTTTGCGCATCTAAAATATCCTTATTAGCCTCTATCGCGCTTCTAAGGAAAATGAAGTTATATTCTTTCATTTTACGTCTCCGTAATCGATGGTTGTTAAGTCAATAATATATCTATTTACTTTAACTGCTTCCCAGTTCAGGGAAAGCTTCTTTAATAGGTCTTATTGGGCTTTGAGAAACGATGTCGCTAGTGGTTTCTTTGAAAGTGAAATATCGAGAATCGACTTCCCAAGAAATAATTACTTTTCGATTTGGTTCTTCAGCGTTAAGAATGAACCATGAATTAACATAAATTGTGGTCTATTATTCTCAGTTTCGCTTTCTTCAATTAGTAGCCCTTTAATAGACTTTTGTCCACCACTAGTTTGATAGGTTTGAGCCGTTTGAGCGTTCGCACTTTTTGATGCGACCTCATCGACAATTTCTTGGTCAGTAAGACCACTATTAAAAGAAGTGTCACAACCTGTAACACCAATAAGTAATAGAGGGACGAAACTTAAATATTTTAAATTCATAAATAAATTATAATTTAAAAAAGGCCTAAATAAAAGAAAAAGCCCGGCGGCTCGCTATTCTCCCTGATAAATCAGATACCTTCGCCACTACGGTGCTTAACTTCTGTGTTCGGGATGGGAACAGGTGTGTCCACCGCGCCATCGTCACCAGACTTTTTCTAGAGAACTCTGTTCTCTGAAAACTAGATACTAATTTTAACACGTTCCAAGTTATTACGTTACCCTATTTTTTACTTTTTTATTTTTGATTCGAATTAAATCTTAAAATTTTATGAAATTAAGTCCTCGACCTATTAGTATCAGTCGACTGAATGCATCACTGCACTTACATCTCTGACCTATCAACCCGCTAACATTGCGGGGGTCTTACTTCTTTCGAATGGGAAGTCTCATCTTGTGGTTGGCTTCACGCTTAGATGCTTTCAGCGTTTATCCGTTCCATAGGTAGCTACTCGGCCATGCCACTGGCGTGACAACCGATATACCATTGCTATGTCCATCCCGGTCCTCTCGTACTAAGGACAGATCCACTCAAACTTCCTGCGCCCACGACAGATAGGGACCAAACTGTCTCACGACGTTTTGAACCCAGCTCGCGTACCACTTTAATTGGCGAACAGCCAAACCCTT
>CACYJD010000047.1 GCA_902774655.1 uncultured Erysipelotrichaceae bacterium
ACTCTCGAACATACTGCATATCTTGGTAGATCTGTTTCAGAGATTGCAGCAAATAAAGCAGGCATCATTAAAGAAAATAAGCCAGTTCTTATAGGAAAAATGGATGAATCCGCCGTTTTCGCAATTAAAGAACGTGCCAAATACCTAGATTCAGAATTAACAATTGTTGAAGACTTTCATAACGAAAGAGTCATCGATGGTAAGTTACACTTTGATTACTACCCACTTCAAAATTTAGTTCTTTCAACTGCAGCATTATACCAAGCAAAGAATGCATCATTAGCAATTGAGGCAACTAAATTACTTACCTCCATTAAGCCAGTATCTGAAGAAAACATACGAAATGGTTTAATGGCCAAAACAATGAACTGTAGATTTGAATACATAAAACCAAATATTATTCTCGATGGTGGCCACAATCCTGAAGCTATTGACGATTTAGTTAAAACAATCCAACTTAGTGAAAATAGACCAATTCATGTAGTGTTTGCTGCGTTTAGAGATAAGAATATTGACCCAATGCTAATTTCGTTACAACAAATTAGTAATGATATAACACTTACAACTTTTAATCATAAACGCGCTAGAACTGAAGAAGAGTATTTCTTATATCTAGGCGATTATAAATTCCAAGAAGACTACAAAGAAGCTATTAAATCCTTGTTAGAAGAATATCCTGAAGATGTTATTTTAGTAACCGGTTCATTAGCGTTTGTAGGAGTGGTGAGGGATTACCTAAATGTTTAACTATAAAGTAAGTGAAGTTAGAAGAATGGTTTTAGCAGGTTTACTGCTTGCTTTAACAATCATCTTTACAAGATTTTTGTCCATTCAATACATCCCAGGTATTCCATTCACCAGAATTTCGCTTGGTCCATGTATGATTATTTTTGCGTCATTATTACTTGGTCCAATATATGGCGGCGCTGTTGGAGGATTAAGTGATCTATTTGGTATTCTTATGGTGCCTAACGCACAAGGATATTCAATCAATCCATTAATCACAGTTTGCTATACATTACTTGGTATTGTCCCATGGCTAGTGTATAAACTTGTTTTGAAAATAAAGTCCGAAAGAGTGGAGTATATAGCCTTAATTTCAGTTTTATTCGCGTTTACAATCTTTGTAACAATAGTTACTTTAACAATATACCAAGACCTTAAATTATGGGTTAAACTCGTCATTATTATTGGCTCTTCAGTTATTAGTGTGGCATCTGTTTTCTTGGTGCCTCTAATCAATAGATTCTTTAAGAAAAAAGATTCTACGATTAAGGTTTATAAGATTGGTTTTACATCCGCAATTGTGGAGTTTGTCGTGTTATTTTTACTTAATAGTTTTGCTAAAGCTTATTATTTCCAAACAGATGTTTTATTCATAATGTTCTGCCAAGGTGTTGCCTTCTTTATCAACATCTTGCTAGATACATTCTTAATTAGTTATTTAATATTCATTCTTAAAAGAATGTCTCATATAGATGATGGTGAAATAAATGAAAAAGAATAAGAAAAGTGAATTTGAAGGTAGACCTACTAGTGAGTTACATGTTGATTACTCACAACTAAGTGAAGAAGATCAAAAAGAGAATAAGGTCGAAGTGCCTTGGAAATGGTTACTCTTTGTTGGAATCATTGCTACATTAATGATTGCTTGTATCATTGTTATAGTAGTGCTTAATAATAGGTAGAAACATATTCAATCATTTTTATATGATTTAATATCTAGTGTGCTATAATCTATACACTTTAAGGGAGAAGAAATATATGGAAAAACCAAACAATATATCTTGGGACGAATACTTCATGTCGATGGCGGTTTTAAGCGCTCAAAGAAGTAAAGATCCAAACACAAAAGTAGGGGCTTGTATTGTCGATAAAGACCATAAAGTCGTCTCAAATGGCTATAACGGTATGCCAACAGGCATCGATGAAACCAAGATTTCTTGGAGTAGAGAAGGTCAAGGTTTAGATAGCAAATATCTCTATGTTTGCCACGCTGAATTTAATGCTATTTTAAATACAAGAGACGGCTCTCAACTTAAAGGTTGTACATTATATGTCACACTTTTCCCTTGCAACGAATGCACTAAAGCGATTATTCAAACCGGTATAAAAGAAATCGTTTATTTAGATAACAAATACAAAGACACTACAGGTGTTCAAGCTAGTGCTTTAATGCTTGAACTTGCTGGTGTTAAAACAAGAAAGTACGAAGGAAGAATCATAGATTTCACATTCTCAGAAAAATAATGAAAATAGTTGAAATAGAGAATTTAACCTATAGTTATGATGGAAAAAAGAACGTTCTCAAAAACGTGTCTTTTTCTATTGAATCAGGTAAATATATTTCAGTTATTGGTCATAACGGTAGTGGTAAATCCACTTTAGCGAGACTTCTTATTGGTTTACTTAGACCTAAAGGAGGCTCGATTAAAGCTTTTGGAATGGAATACACAAAAGAGAACATTTTAAAGATTCGTTCTCGCATTGGAATTGTATTCCAGAATCCAGATAACCAATTCATTGGTTCAACTGTTCAAGACGATATTGCTTTTGGACTAGAAAATAGATGTGTTCCGCAAGATAAAATGCAAGGAATCATTGATGAAGTTTCAACCATGGTGGATATGAAAGAGTACTTAACTAAAGAACCTGAAACTTTGTCAGGAGGCCAGAAGCAAAGAGTCGCTATTGCTGGCGTTTTAGCACTTTCACCAGATTTAATCATTTTTGATGAAGCGACTGCAATGCTTGATCCAAAGGGCAAGCGTGAAATTAATGAAACGATTGCTAAGATGAGAAAGAACAATCCTGAACTAACCTTGATTTCAATTACTCATGATATTGAAGAAGCATTCAATAGTGATGAGATTGTCGTCCTTTCAAAAGGCGAAGTTTTTGATATAGGAACACCAGCTGAATTATTAAATAAAGCACAGGAACTGACCTCAATTGGACTAGATCAACCATTTTTATATAAATTAAAACAATCGTTAAAGAGTAAAGGAATCGATGTTAGTGACGCTGCTAACATTGAAGAATTGGTGAATAAATTATGCTAATAAATTTTAAGGAAGTTTATTTCACCTATTCCCCTAAAACTCCATACGAATATGAAGCTTTGAAGGATATTAACCTCACAATTAAAGAGGGCTCGTTTACTTTTATCGTGGGTAAAACTGGATGCGGCAAATCCACCCTTATTCAACAAATGAATGGACTTCTTGTGCCTTCAAGTGGTGAAGTAACCGCTGGAGAATATGTTGTTTCTAGTGATAAAAAGCGTAGAACTAAGAAACTTTCTAATCTAAGAAAAGAAGTAGGTATTGTTTTCCAATTTAGTGAAAACCAACTCTTCGAAGATACAGTCGAAAAAGATGTAGCGTTTGGACCAATGAACTTTGGAGTTAAACGTGAAGAAGCATTAGAGATTGCTCATAAATGCATTGACTCAGTTGGATTGAATGAGAGCTATTATCAAAGATCTCCATTTGATTTGAGTGGTGGTAACCGTAGAAGAGTCGCAATTGCTGGTATTTTAGCATTGCAGCCAAAAGTATTAATTCTTGATGAACCAACTGCAGGACTTGATCCTCGTGGCAGTGAAGAAATCATGTCCTTGATTCAAAAGATGAACAAAGAAGGAATCACTATTGTACTTGTCAGCCACGACATGAATTTAGTACTTAGATACGCTACTGATGTCATCGTCATGAATGATGGAAAAATCGTAAAAGAGGCGACTCCTGACGAGTTATTTCTTGAAAATGATGAACAATATAGCCTAGAAACACCTCTAATCGCAAAGGTTGTAAAAGCCTTCCATGATAAGGGTGTTAACTTAGATACAACAAACATTAGGGATATCGAATCTCTAGCAAACGAGATAGTGAGGTTCAAGAAATGAAGAATTTAGTTCTTGGTCGCTACTCAGCTTATGATTCATTCGTTCATAAACTAGATCCACGTAACAAGATTATGTGTCTAGTGGTTTTAATGGTGGCGGTTTTCTTTGAATACCAAGATTACTCATTAACCTTCATCATGGGAGGAATCTTGTTCTTCTTCATTGTTATTTTAATGATCGTTTCTCACATTTCGTTTGTTAGCTTACTAAAATCACTCGTGAGTCTATGGTTCTTAATTCTCGTATTGTTTGTAATTAATGTTCTTGTCCCAGTTAAGAATGCTGAAAGTTTAGGAGTAGCGTTCTATATTGGTAATTTCCCTATATATCTTTTGTCTATTTTCCAATCATTAAAGATTGTTATTAGATTAATTCTTATGCTTAGCCTAACACTTGTGTTAAGCGCTACAACGAGTCCATTAGATATGACTTTTGCTTTTGAGTGGTTTATGAATCCACTTAAAGTAATTCATTTCCCAGCGCATGAAATTGCGATGACTTTATCAATCGCATTACGTTTTATTCCAACATTACTAAATGAAACAGAGCGTATCATGAAAGCTCAATCAAGTAGAGGCGTTGATTTTAAACATGGCAAGTTATCTTCTAGATTTAAAGCAATTGTTGCTCTTATTGTTCCATTATTTATAAGTGCATTCCAAAGAAGTGAAGAACTCGCTGACGCTATGGAAGCTAGAGGTTATGATCCAAAAGCTAAAAGAACTAGATACCATATCTTCCATTGGGGTGCGGATGATACCTACTCACTCTTACTTTGTAACATTCTACTTGGAGGAGTAATTTACGTTTCGGTTGCTAAATTAACACTAGATACTCCACTCGTTTTACCTTGGATACTCATTTCTATATCCTTATTAATTACTGTCTTACTATTAACTGGTATAATTACCACTAATAGAAAGGGAAGGGAGATTAGTAAGTGAGAATCTTAGGCGTTGTTCAATATGATGGCACTGATTATGTCGGCTGGCAAAAACAAAAAGTCGGTGACAGTGTCCAAGAAGAAATAGAGAAAGTACTCTCTAAGATTTTAAACACTCCTATAACTATTCAAGGTAGTGGTAGAACTGACGCTGGTGTTCACGCTTTAGCGCAGCACTTCCACTTTGATGTTGAAAAAGACATTACTGATTTAGATAGATTCACTTACTCGGTTAACTGCTTGCTTCCTGACGATATTCACATCATCGGATTTGAAGTAGTGGAACCTAATTTCCACGCTAGATACGACGTAAGTGATAAAACCTATATCTACACCCTTAATATCGGAGCGTATGATGTCTTCCAAAGGAAGTTCATCACCCAATATCCAAATCGAGATTTAGATATAGACGCTATTAGGGAAGCAGCGGAATTATTTAAAGGTACCCATTGCTTTAAGAACTATACTTCTAAAGAAGAAGACGAAGATAATTTTGTTAGAACCATCATGGCAATCGAGGTTAATGACGCTAACGGGATTATCATGTTTAGACTAACCGCTGATGGATTCATGAGATACATGGTTAGAATAATTGTGGGAACTCTTATTCAAGTTGGATCAGGTAAAGTCGGTTTAAAAGAAATTGAAGACTCCTTAAATGAATCATTCCCTAGAAACGTAATGCCTTACAAAGCACCTCCTGAGGGTTTGATGCTTGTAGAT
>CACYJD010000048.1 GCA_902774655.1 uncultured Erysipelotrichaceae bacterium
TATTTGTGGGAATCAGAATTGATACGATTGGCTATTTCATCAAAGTTATATTTATTCATTTTTAATAATTATTTCTGTGTTTTTAGGATCAATATATTTTTCATCCATTATTAGTTCGCCGATGCCTTTAGCGATAATTTTTCCAGAGATTGGATTTTTAACTGAATCAATCTTGCTTACAATTTCAGCATCAATATTTGAACATAATTCAAAGCATAAATCGGTATTGAGGAGCTTACAGTTAACCATCTTAATGTTATCCATATAGCACATACCCTGGTGTGAATCGATTGTGCAGTTAACGAAAGTAACATTCTTAGAATTCCATCCAAGATATTCACCTACAATAATAGAGTCATAAACTGTAACGTTTTCACAGTTCCAGAATGAATCCTTACTATCTAACTTCGCTTTTCTAATGGTGATATTCTTACCTCCATCAAATGCATAGTTACCAATAAGTTGGAAATCATCAATATCTGCGTTTTGAGCATTTAATCCAAAGTAATCACCAGTAGCAGTGACCTTCTTTAGAGTTATATTTTTACAATTCCACAGGGTTTCTTGCGCGTTTGGTAAGCAACAATTCTCTAATGTAATGCCATCTCCTCTTCTAAAAGTCTTAGGAGCGGATATGTTACAGTTAACCATTTTGATATTGTTCGTGTACCAGATTCCACTTCGAGCAGTTTCAAGTAAAGTTACATTCTCACAACAAATATTTTTTCCATACCATAGAGGGTATTTCCACTTAAAGATAGAATGTCTAACTATTATATTAGAACACTCTTTGAGTGGGGATTCTCCATTTTGAAATGTTGAATCTAAGATAAGTGCATCATGAGTGTCATATAATGCACGTTCTCCTTCAAATACTCCTTGCTCAAATTTCTTCATATTGTTTTACCTAACGAAAATAATTGTATCATTTTCTATAAAAACAATAAGAAATATGCTCACAACTATTTTTATTTTGAATTTATAAAGCTAAAGTTATATCAAAACTTTCCAATTTTATTAGACTATATCTATCTTTTTTGTGGAATTGTCAGTTTATAAATATAAAGGTTAAGGGTATACTATTAAAAAGAGGCGTAATTATGAGACGATTCAGAAAACTTTTGATTACTTCAATACTTTCTTTATCTATTGGACTAACCTCCTGTGGCGACAATCCTATCGATCCAGTTGATCCTTCTCCTTCTGGTCCTAAAACAGAAGAAGAAAAGTGGCAACAAGCTGTAAGACTTGACTCTCTTGATGATGAAATCATTTTTAGAAGAGCCGATTATGATTCTGAAGGCAAGTTAAGATTAAAAATTGGTGGTTTTGAATCATACCATTATTATGGTGTAATACTGGAATATCGTGTTGAAGGTTCCTTTATAGGTGATTGGACTCGTCTATCAACATTCGCTAAAATCCCAATGCAAGTTTATGAGGAAGATAATACAACATTAGCTTCAACATTGACTGTTACAGAATTTTTAGCAACTGATTTTTATAATAGTAATATCAAATTGGATTATCTTTACCATGGCGATAAATCTAGTACAATTTCAACCGATTTATATGGTGCTCAAGATTTCATTTTTAAAGGTTCAGATAAAGATTTTCATATCCTTTTTACAACTTCTAATAATGTCAGAAGCGACTGGGCTTATAGAGTTAGTTTCTATAGAAGCGCTCCTTTAGCACACGTAGTTGGAGAAGATTCATTCTGCCCAAGTTATCACACTGATCACTTTGATGGATATTATTACACAAGTTACTTAGGTGGCAATTTCTACGGTGGAACAGCTGGGGAAGTAAAAGTTATAAGTGGTACTGTAAAAGATACTGAAACTTATCCATATGTAAGAATTTATCTTACTGAAAATATGGATACTTGGACTTTAAGTGGGGATTCACCATTTGATGGCAATGAATTTAAATACGATATTTCCGTAACTGATTTAAATGGCAACGCACTTACCAAATCGAGCACTGTTTTTGTTGAAGATTATTTTGGTGATGTAGGATATTCAAGTGGTGATCCATATAAAGCCGTTAAATTCTCAGTCGAAATTAATAATATTCCTCATTATCAATGTTCACCAAGTGGAGAAACACGATATTTCTTTAAAGTAGTTTTAACTGCAAAAGATGGCTATGACACATCTAATGTAGTGGGCTTTACTCAAGCTTATCATATGAATACCATATAAGGAGGTTTATATATGAAATTCATTAATAAAGTATTGATTACAACACTTCTTACCATGACATTTGGTTTGACTTCTTGTGGTGAAAGTGAACCACCAGCACCAGCTGAGCCTACTGAAGAAGAGAAGTGGGAAGCTGCCCCAAGATTGGACAGTTTAGATGATACATTTACATTTAGAAAAACTGATTTTGATAAAGATGAAAAAATTAGATTAAAAATAGGTGGTTTTGAAGACTTCCACTATTATGGAGTTATTACCGATTACTTAATTGATGGTCAAACAAGTTGGTATCATATTATGAATAGTATGTATAATAGACTACCTATGGCTGCATATGAAGAAGACAATGTGACACGTGCACAGATCTGGAGTGCTGCTAATTTCAAAAACAATCTAATTTATAACGACGATAACGCTAAATTAGATTATATGTTCGATACCAACTCTGAATATGAAACTCTAACCACCCAATTATATGGTATAGATGACTTCATCTTTAGAGGCTCTGATAAAGATATTCACATCTTAATTGGTGATTCACAAGACGTAATTAGTAATAGGGTTTATAGAGTTCATTTCTATAACAACTCTCCAGTTGCTCATGAAATAGGCGAAGATGGATTCTGCCCAAGCTATCATACAGATCATTTTGATGGTTTCTATAGCGCATATGTTAATAGTTTTAACGGTAACGAACATTTAGAAATAGTGAGCTCAAGTGAAGTCTCAAGCTCTGCACCATATATTAAAGTTTATGTTTCTGAAGCTTTAGACTCATGGACAAATTATGAATCTCCATTTGATGGTGAAGAACTTCTTTACGATGTTTCTTTAGTGGATTTAAGTGGTAATTCATTTACAACTCCTGAAGTAACATATATTCCAGATTTATGGAAAGAATTAGGATATTCATCAAGTAGTAAGGAAAGTAAAGCAATTAGATTTGCTTTCCCAGTTGCAGAAGCACCACAGGTTGCCGCTCAGCCAAGTGGTCAACTTCATTACTTCTTTAAGATAGTGTTTACTCCTAAGGCTGGTCACGATCTAACCAATGCTGGTGGATCAATAACTGTCTATCACGCATATTCACTTTAATTTAGAAGAAATCCTCCTCGGTTATCGGGGAGGATTTTTTTATAAAAAACCTGCAAGAATGCAGGTATTTTAGTTGAATGGCGGAGAATTAGAGATTCGAACTCTAGCGGGGCTTGCACCCCCTAACGGTTTTCAAGACCATCCCCTTCAGCCACTTGGGTAATTCTCCATATCTGGTGGACCAACCAGGACTTGAACCCGGAACCTATCGGTTATGGGCCGACTGCTCTAACCTATTGAGCTATTGGTCCGGCTCTAAATACTATAAACTAAACCTAGTTAAGATAAAAGAAAAATTTTATTAATAATATCATAATGACAAATTGCTTTCTAAATTTAATAAATTTATTGCATTTATATGCGAATTAATCATAATTATTTTCAAGAAAGGAAATTTATTTATGAATAAAAAATTATTTTTATCTAGTTTATCACTTGCAGCACTAGTCCTTGCAGGCTGTGGTGAAAACTATGGTCCCACTCCTGGACCAGGTCCAGGTCCAGGTCCAGATCCAGAGCCAGTAGTGTATGAGTCAGCAGAAGAATTAGCAAACGCTGCATTTGCATGCTTACCTGAAGCTAATCTATTAAGTGATGTAGCCTTAGACTCAGATGATGGTTCATACTGGTTTGCTGCAGGATATGATGCCGAAGATGGCGTCACAACTGCTTTAGCAGCTTATACTAAAGGCGCAGAAGCCATTAAAAGTCTTGGCCTTACTTATGGCACTCCAGATACCGAAGACGGTGAGTATTACGTTGAATTCACTTATTCAGAGGAGATTGGTGGTTCTGTTTACGTATATGAATACGACGAGACCCCAGGATTATTTGTTTTCCAATTTGCAGCCGTTGAGGAGGGCGAAACTCCTCCTGAGACAGAAGAGCATTGGTATGATTTATATTTACTTTTTGGCTACGAATATGCTGAAGAAGGTATGGACAAGGATTTAATTAATACTTCTTTGGGTACCACCGGAATCGAATTCCCTGTAGTCAATAGTGAAGCTGTTTATGGCGTCTTTACTGATGAAGAAACAGAAGAAGCTTATGGTATATCATACATTGTCAAAGTTGAAGAAGATGTTAGCAAAGCTTATGCAACTGAAATTCAACCATTACTCGCAGTTTTGAATGCAGAGGAAGATGAAGACGCTGTATCCTACTTAGGCTATGACGCCGAACATAGCTTTGTGGTTCAATTTTCATGTGCAGAATCGTTCTTTGGAGAATGGTTAGAATTCAGAGTTGAATTTGTCGTTTTTGATGCAGTCTATACTGACAAACTTACTGAGGATGTTCAATGGAACGATGCAACAGCAGCATATTTAGAGTCTATTGGTGTTACTCTTCCATTCGTTCAAATGGGTGACGATTATGTATTTACAGCCGAATACCTTGAAGATTATGGATGCTATTCAATTTATGATTCATATTACTTGAATTTAACAGCAGATTGGACATTTGATGGTTATACATTAGATGAAGATGCAACAAGCGATTACTACGGTTGCTTTGTAAAAGTTACCGAAGATGGCTATACATATATCCTTGATGCTTATTGGCACAATGGCAACTGGATTGATATTTATATTGTTGAACCTGTTGTTTATGTAACCGCAACACTAGTTACTGATATTTCACAACTAACTGATGGATGCCAAATCGTTTTTGGTGCCTCAGCAGCCGGAGTTGTTAGTGGCAAAGCAAGTGGTAAATTTATTACTGCAGCAGACGCAACATTTGATAATGGTGTAGCTACATTTAATGAAGCAGATGTAAGTCCTATTACTTTATCAATTAATGAAGGAGAAAAAGTCACATATTCCTTTACAATTGACGAAGAAGTAATTGGTACAAAAGCTGCTAAAGCATTTGTGTTTGATGATAGCAGTGCTACTAGCACATGGACAATTTCAATTGACGCAGATTCTGGAAACGCAGTTGTTGCTTCTACCAATTCTAACTATGGTAGTATCCAATATAACGCAGCAAGTCCTAGATTTGTAAATTACACATCTAATCAAACTGCAATTCAAATTTATCTAATTAATCCAATTATTGAATAATTAAGTTAAATCCTTCTCATCTTGTTTTACTTGAAGGGAAGGATTTTAATATATTAAATTTATAAATATCAATCTTGAAAATTGTGATAATGAGATTATTATTATATCTGGATTCTTGATATTACATGGGCTGTTTATCGTATCGGTAAAGCTGTTGTTAATAAAAGTGCCCTTCAACTTGTTTTAGGTATTCTTTGGATTTTAGCCGCTGCTACAGTTGGTTGGATCTTAGATATCATTTGGATTATCTTGTTTAACAAGATCTTCTGGTTCTAATTAGAATAAAACTTTAGTTATGAAATTACTTGAATCAGGCGAAAACTATCTTAAAAGAATTTTAATTCTTTCGACTAAAAATGAGCATGTCCGTTCAATTGATTTAGCCAAAGACATGGGCTTCTCTAAGCCAAGTGTATCAATTGGTCTAAAGAAATTGAAAGAAAGCGGATATGTAGAGGTGGACGATAAAGGATTCGTAACTCTTACTGAAAGAGGTTATGAGGTTGCTTCATCCACACTTGAAAGACACGAAACTCTAACAGCGTTCTTTGTTAGCTTAGGTGTTGATGAAGAAACCGCTAAAGATGACGCTTGTAAAGTCGAACACGATTTAAGCGAAGAGACTTTCGAAGCTATTAAAAATCGTTTTTATTCAAAGAAACATTAACTAATATAACTAAAACGTAATCGGTCGCATACACATGTGTGCGACCTTTTATTATAAAAGGAGGTCACTTCTTATGAATAATCTATAGGAAGTGGCCTCTTTAGGAATTCTGTCTCAATTAGTGGTGAACTTATTGTTTTTTACGAAATTAATGAAATCTTTCGTTGCATCATTTAGCTGTGAGTGTTTTTCCCAAGCTAGGATAATGTCGAATTCCAGAGGATCCTTTAAAGGAATTAAAACTAGTTCGTCGCTATCATATTGAAACACTTGAGTAAATAAGAAAGCACCTAAGTTATTTCCGATAATTAACTCTTTAATAGTATAGAGTTGATTGGTTCTTATTTTGATGTTTGGCTCGATTTTATTCTTCTTGAACTCTTCTTGTATTAAATGAGATTGTAGACTGTCTTCTTTCATTAATATAAGAGGAGTATTTTTTATATCCTTTATTGAAATCTCACTATGTTTTGCAAGTGGGTTATTTTTATTAATGGCAAAGAAAAGTGCTGTATTAGCGACCTTAATATAATCAAGATTACTATCGATGTTATCATTATATTTTACCGTAAAGCTACATGTAATTTCTCTATCTAATAGGGCTCTTTGGTTTGCGGCGCTTCCTAGTTCTATAAGCTGTATCTCAACGTTAGGCTTGGCAGCGGTGTACTTCTGAATCAAACTTGGCAATAAGAATGAGCCAAGCATTGGTGGAACACCTATTTTTAAGATACTAGATTTCTTAATGTAACCATTCATATTATCAATGACGTTATCGTATTCATTTAGTAATCCAGTAGCGAGTTTATATAAGTGATGGCCTTCATCAGTTAACACTAGTTGATTGTTATATCTAACGAATAAATTTGTATTAAATTCCTTTTCTAACTCTTTTATGGCAAGCGAAATTGCAGGCTGACTGACAAATAATGCCTTTGCCGCTTTGGTTATATTGTTATGTTTTACGACTGTTACAAAATACTGTAATTGCTGAATAGTCATAAGTTTAGTATACTCCATAAGTTTTATTTATACCATCATTAGTTATTTTTTGGATAAATATAAATATATCGGTAAAATTAGTAATCAAAAGTGATAAATTTTAATTATAGGAATGCGCTTTTACAAACGCAGAAGGTATTAGTTATGAAAACAGCCGCCAAAATTTTAGCTTTATTAAGTGTTTCTTTTTGCTTGGTTTCATGTGGAGGTAGACAATCTCCATATAAAGATGGAACCTCTTATGATATTTCTTTTAAACAAGATGGAAGCGTTAAGGCTACACTTCATAAAATTACTGGCGGATTTAATTTAACTGTTACTGGCAGTGGACGTACCAGATCTTTTGATACCACTTCTGACGTTCCTTGGCACTATATTTCTAAGCGTATTATTGATTTAAAGATTAATGAAGGAATCACTGTTTTAGGTAACAGCTTATTTTATTCATTAGAAAATGTTAAAGGCACTATCTTGCCTAGCACTGTTGTTGCTATTGGTAGAGATGCATTTAATGATGATGCAGAACTCTATTCCGTTAGCACTACAGAAGTTGATAACGGCTGTAATGCTACTATTTATATTTATAAAGAAGATATGCCTGAGCAAGAAGATGTCTATTGGCACTATAAAAATGGTGTTCCAACAGTCTGGTCCACTGTTAAGGTATTCTTTATTGGTAACTCATTTACTTATTATTACGATATCCCAATGATTGTTGAAGGCATGGCTAAATCATTAGGTGAAATGATTGATGTAGATTATGTTGTTAAAGGCGCTACATCATTAAAAACTCATAGTGATCACAATAGTGAATCTGGTCAAAAGATTTATAACGCTCTTATGTCTACAGATGACTACGATTATGTAGTTATGCAAGAGCAGTCAACTGTTCCTGTTTCTAGTTACGATAACTTCAAAACAGGTGCTACTAACCTAGCTAATGATGTTAAAAATAGCCAAAAACACGCAAAGGTTCGCCTATATTCAACCTGGGGTACAGAGGAAGCTGCTAGTGCTCAACAAATGACTATTCCTCAATATGAGAAGGCCGTAAGAGATGCATATATCAAACTCGCTAATGAAGTAGCGAATATTGATGATGTCCATTTTGTTGGCCCTGCATTCACTCAAATATATGAAGGAGATTATGATTTCCCTCTTTATTACACTGATAATAGACACCCATCAATGTATGGTTCTTATCTGTCAGCGTGTATTCATGTTTTATCTATATTTAAAGATATAAATATTGACGCCACTGATTTCTATGGCACAAAACCAGGTCAATATATAAGTCAAAATGATCCAACTGCACAAGCACCAGTAGATTTTGGTGCAGGTATCAGTGAAGAACATGCAAAAACCCTTATCAGTATCGCAAAAGAAACAGTTGCGACATATTCAATTGATACTGATGACACAACACCAGATTAATTCAACACAATGTTGGTTAATAGATTTTAAAATTTTTTGATTTTTAAAGGAGATGAAGCTAATGAAAAACAAAAAATTACTTAAGATCTCAGCGCTACTTATATCCGCATTTATGTTAGTGGGATGCGGTGAAAGTCCTGTAGATCCAAAACCAGGTCCTGAAAAGACTTATTACACAGTCACTTTCATGAATGGTGAAGACATTTTTGCTACTAAACAAGCCGAAGCAAATGATGTAGTAGAAAGACCTGCTACCGATCCGCAAAAAGAAGGATTTGAATTCCAAGGTTGGTATACCGCTCCTACAGAGGGTACAAAATGGAACTTTGCTACTGACGTTGTTAGAAGCAATATGAATTTATACGCTCAATACCTCGCTAACCAAGTCAACTATACAGTTAACTTATATGTTGGTAGTGAACTAAAAGATAGCGTCACAACTGA
>CACYJD010000049.1 GCA_902774655.1 uncultured Erysipelotrichaceae bacterium
GATTTCTTAATCAGTAAGGATAAATTACCACTTACTGCTTCAATGAAAGTCAAACGCTTAAGCGTTAAAGATATGATTAAACACGACATCAAGAAGTTCGCTTCCTTTGATAAGAAACAAGTCAAATCATTTGATGGTTACACCAAAGAAGAAGTTGAACCAGTCGTTACTAAACTAAGAAGTATCTTTGCTAAGACATTATTACTTCCTGTAATCTCCATCGAAGATGATTCCCACTGGATCAACGATTTAGGTGGTGACTCAATGAGCTTCGTTGAATTAATTACAGAAGTTAATGCAGCCTTCGGCATTGAAGTTCCTGAAGAGAAATACACATCTTTAGCCACAGTCAATGACTTTGCATTATTAATCTTAGAGATGAAAAAGGCTAAAAAATAATCGACTATAATTCAAATTTAATCATATTAAGCCTTAAAAATTATGGTTGTTTATGCTCAATTAGTTTGCTAAACTAATACGCGTTAGATAAAGAGGTACAAATAAATGGCACAAATCAAATCACAAATCAAAAGAATTGAAACTAATGAAAAGGCACGTCAACGTAACGTTGCAATCAGAAGCAGAATCGCTACTGAATCCAAGAAAGTTCGCGTTGCTGTCGAAGCTGGTGATGCCGCTAAAGCTCAAGAACAACTCAAAGTTGCTATTAAGTTAATCGACAAATCAGTCACTGATGGTGTTTACCACAGATCAACAGCTGGTAGAAAAAAATCAGCTTTAACAAAATTAGTCAATTCTTTATCTAAATAGTCCTTAATTAGGAAAATTAATTAAGAATAATTCAAATCCATAGAAGCGGTCAATCTGGCCGCTTTTAATTTTGACGTCTAAATTATATAAAGTATCGAGCGCACGTGCGATACGCGCACGAGATAATTTTCTATAATTACCAAGTGATATTTTCACTCTATATTCATTAGCTTTTAATTCTTGTGCAATTTCACTTACATCGAGACCTTTTTCATAAAGGAAACCGACTTGTGAGATGAATCTGAATTGATTTCCAAGCATTGGAAGTAAAGTATCAGTTGCCCTACTGCCAAGTTTTTGTAAATCACGATAAATATCTATCGCTGCAGCATTATCCCCTCTGAAGAGGGCATTAGATATTTGAAAGACATCATCTTCAATAGGCTTAGCAACCATTAAGGTTACATCCACTAATGTAATGTGATCTTTATAAAGCATTAATTTATTTGCTTCATTTATAAAGCGTTGTAAGTCTCCATCACAACGAACCACCATCTCTTCGACGGCGTCATTATCGATAGATGCTCCATGATCAACAAAATATTTCTTAACAACCTTTGGCCAATCAGCTTTGGTGATGTTCATGAATTGAAATATTTGTCCATTTGCCTCAATCTCCTTCACTAGGTCGATTGATTTAAGGATATTCTCAACGTGAGAAATAAAGATAACATCGATAGCTTCATCATCATGAAGAGCGTTGGTAATCTTTTTAAGATCATCTTTATTTCCGCCATTTTCGATAAAATGAGCATTATCAATAATTAAAACTTTTCTATCGTAACCTAGAGGTAAGATAGACATTTCATCGATAATTTCATTGATATCAGTCTCTTCATAATCAACTTTAACCGCATTAAATTCATCGACATCGCCTAAACGATCTTTGAGAATCTTTTTAAGTCTAGTTTTGATTTGAGGGGATTGTTCTCCGTATAGGATATAATTCATATCACTAGTATAAAGCAATTTAATTTGCTTTACATTTAAAATATCGAGAAATAACTAATCGTACCTTCTAAGTCTGTGCGGCGGATAGAAACGTTGTATTTATTTAGTGTTTCAATAACTTCTTTGTTGGGGTGACCATACTTATTGTTTGCGCCACAAGAGATAATAGCTTCAACCGGTGAACATTTAAGGATGAACTCTTCACACGATGAAGTTTTACTCCCATGATGACCTACTTTTAATATGTCACAATCGATGTCATAATTACCGTCAATCAAAAACTTTTCAACAGCGATATTGGCATCTCCCATTAGAAGGAATTTTTTATGCATAAAGTTAACATTGAACACTAAGGATGATTCGTTTTCATCCGCCGCATTTAGATGGTTTAAATTCTCTAAATAAATTTGACCTACTTGCACAGGAAAGTTTGTTGCTTCTTTTAAGTACTGTTTGACTTTGAAATTTCTCATTAGAGAATCGACCGCACCACTATGATCATAGTCATCATGAGTGGTTACAAGTAGATCAATATCATAGATCTGCTTCTTTTTAAGAAAGGGAATAAGTGTTTCTGTAGCTAAATCTACATTCATATTCCCGCCCGTATCAATTAATACAGTTTTGTCTCTATTTTGTAAGAGAATTGAGTCTCCTTGACCCACGTTGATAAAATAAACTGCGTTAATTAAATACGTCCTTATTGGAAGGATAGAGATTAAAACCATGGTTATAACCGTATACCTAAAAATTTTAAGCATCTCTTTGTTTTGGCTTTCATAAAACATTAATCCAAATACTAATAGAACATAATATAAGGTATTAAAGTATATTCCGAAGTTTCCTAGAGGTATTGAAATATCAATATATCCTAGAAAAGTGTAGATTTTATCGGCTATATTTGTAAGAAACCCTAGCACGTATCTGAAAGGAAACGTAGAAAGCGACACTAAGGAAATGACCAAATATAGCTCGTGAAACGGAATAAGAATGAATTGAAAAACAAAGGTAAATAGATGTAAGCATCCTCTATCTAGCGTGCTAACCGGAATCATGAATAGATAGATGAACAAGAGGGTTGATAGACTCTTCTTTATCTTTCGCTTACTTGCATTGATCGCGCCAATATAATAAAGAAGCAACGATAAGAATATCGGGATAAAATAACTTGATTGATACGCAAGTCTAAAGTCAAACAGCAATAATAGAATTGCGCAAATCGAAGTTACCACTGGAGCCCTTAGATTCGTTTTAAGTACGTACCGGTTAAGAAATCTAAGGTATCCAGTAAGTATCACTCTAATCAATCCAATTTTAGGAAAGGTTACATAAATTAAAGGGGTTAAAACAACATAAGGGACTATGTCTAGAGCTTTCTCTGATACAAATCTAAGCAATAACCTTCTAACGATTAAGATCAAAAAGTTTAGATAAATTCCAGAGAAAGATAATAAGTGAATTAAGTTGAGTGCTTCTACTTGATTGGTCACCCTTGCGTCATAGTGTTTTGTGCCAAAAAGTAAAGCGTCAATCAAAGCAGCGGTTTCTGAGTCAAATCTACTAAGAAACTTACTTTTATATTCCTTAATTCTTAGAAACATATGAACACGTTCTACAATATATTTATTCCCGAGCGAGTATTTCACCCCTTTAGTTGAAAGGTACTCCTTCATATTGAACTGTGATTCATATGTTAAAAATGATACTTCGGTAGGTTTTGAATCAATTACTAACCAGTCCCCTACTTCCCTGGTATTCTCTTTCTCGTATACATAGAAACGATTGAATCCGCTTTGGAATAGAAAGTAATTTTCTTTTGATTCAATAACCATGCCAACATATTGATCCTTATTAGGAACAACATAAGTATTTAAAGCACTTAGACCTGCTCCAAAGCTAAATATAGCTAGGAACATAAATCCTTTTTTCTTATATCTTATGAATACATATCCTAGAAATAATAAGGAAATTATTACGATTAGAAAGATATTATTTCTAAATAGATATAGACCTAGAAAATAAGATATAAAAGCAAAGAATATTATCATCAGTCTTTAATAGTTATGTAATTCTTAATCTTTTCAAATGTTGCATTTTTAATACCGCTAACCTTCATGACATCCTCAATACGCTTAAACTCACCATTAGCGTCTCGATAACTAACGATGGCTCTAGCGGCTGTTGAGCCGATGCCACTTACTGTTGCTAACACATCTGCGCTAGCAAGATTGATGTTGACCTTTACAATTGGCTCCATTGAGCATAGATCACCCGTATCATATTTAGGTGCGATGTAAAAGGTCATTCCATCCTCTACTAGGTAAGTTGTGTCATACGCTAAACTATCGGCGTTACTTGTAACGCCTCCAGCGACAATAATAAGTTCGTTGAGAGTTAGATTTCTCTCCATGAAATAAGTGCCAGGCCTACTTACTTCCCCATTAATAGTCGCTGTGATTCCTTCATCTTGATCACCGCCAATCACTAAAGTATTTCCAGAAGGATCTACTTTGCTTTGTACAGTAGGATCAATGAATTGAAAGACCACGATAGCGCCGATGGCTACAACTAGTACAACAATGAATATTTTCGCCATATAACACCTCCTACTTATTCTTAGAGGTCATTTTTTAAAAACACGACAAAAAAATTTCTATAAGGATAAATTAACTAAAGTTAAAAATTTGGGAAAATATTTTTATAAATGTAATAAAAAAGGGCTAACAAACGAATTTGTTAACCCTACTATGAGTGAACTTTTTATTATTTGAGATTAGCTAATTTAGCTTCAAGTTCGCTTAATTTATTTCTTTCTAAGTCAACCTTCTCTTTTGGAGCTTTATTAACAAAGTTTGGATTTGAAAGCATCTTCTTACATCTATCAATTTCGCTTTCTAAATAGGCGATATCTTTAGCTTTCTTAGCTTCTTTTTCTTCATCACTAACACCATCTTCGATGTAAAGGGTGAAATCTGTATAAACAAATTTGATTCCTTTTGAAGATGAAGATTTCACGATTGATAACTTATTTGCAAAAGCAAATCTTGAGAAATATTCTTCAAAACTGGCGAATAATTCTTTATTAGTTTCAATCTCAAAGTCTAATTTTTGGTTAGGAGCAATCTTATTTGTAACTTTATAGTTACGAATATCACTAATCATCTTATAAAGTACTTCAACTTCACTTAAATCAACACTAGGAAGTTCTCTAGTAGAAACAAACTTCTCAAGCATGATTGATTCAAGGTGTGTTGGAAGCGCTAAATAAAGCTCTTCAGTAATGAATGGAGCGAATGGATGAATCATGATAATAATGTCTTTTAAAACCGCTACTAAAACGTTTTTGACGACATTCTTATACTCTTCATCACTACCATTGAGACTAACTTTACTCATTTCTAAGTAGTTAGAGCAGAAATCATCATAAACAAAGTTATATAGATAGTTACTCGCTAAAGAGTATTCATATTTATCCATATAAGTTTCATAGTTCTCAATAGTTTTATTGAGTTTAGATAAAATATCTAACTCCATAGGGCGAAGTTTTGTGTAATCAATCTTTTCTTCTACAAAATTATCTCCAAGAGAAACAAGCACAAAACGAGCACTATTCCAGATTTTATTGAGGTAGTTGCTACTAGCAATAACCTTATCTTCCATATATCTAATGTCTTGTCCTGGCGCACTACCAGTGGTTAAGAAATATCTAAGAGCGTC
>CACYJD010000050.1 GCA_902774655.1 uncultured Erysipelotrichaceae bacterium
TGAGTGTGATGTCTGTTACGTGCACTACTGGTGTATCAGGTTGTTGGGTACAACCAGAAAGCAACATGCCTCCAACTAAAGCGGCAACAATGATTGTATATCTTTTCATTTTTTGACCTCTTTCTTTGTTTTTACCCTAGTTTTAAAAGGTAAAATTAAGGTGATTATAACCACAAGAAAAGAAGCAAGCAATTAATTTTTATTATATACATAATAATGATAGATTACATAAAAAATCCTATCACTATTATTTACATTCTATTGAGGTGATTTAGTTTTGATATTGTCTCTTATTTTAAGAGTTTTTAGGTAGTTTTTATGGTCATCACTTACACGATAAGAATCGACCGCTTTTTGAATAGTTTTATTGTGAATTGATGGGCTAAAATCCCTGTCCTCAATAACCTTGATAAAATCAGAATAATTCTTCGCTAAACCAGTTGCCAAATACCAGGCAATCATCATCTCGATGTAGTAATCGTCTAGTTTTATCTTTTTTACTTCTTCGATATGCTCTATAGAAAAATCTTCACCTAAGTAATAGCTCATCAAGCATTTAACAGCGTATCTGACTCGATAAATGTCATTACTTTTAAGCCAAGAATAAATTACTGGTAGGAATTCATCCTTATGTTTATTTAAATGTTTATTACAAATTGCATCACATACCGCCCAATTGGTTACAAAGGGAAGGAATTTATCAACGAGTTCAATGAATTCTTTGTAATCTTTAATATTAGATAAAATAAGCGCGTGTAATATGTTTTCTTCGTGATATTTATGCGGTAAACACGCAAGAAAGCCACTCTTTTTGGTTTCATCTAATTCTTTAGCGTATTTTTTAAGGATAGGAAGTCTCACCCCAATAAAAGATTCTTTATCAACGTTTGGAATTAGCGGCAACGTAAAATCACGATATTTATCGTCTCGATTTGATAATAAAAATTCTTTTATCTCGTCCATGTTTTTTAGAATAACCTTTCAAGAAAATGCGGCATTTGATATTTCCAACTTGGCCAATCATGCACACTATTATGATCCCAAAAATGAAACTCGATATTTATGCCTTTTTCATTAGCAATTCTTTGTAATTCATAATTAGACCCTAAAACTAGATATTCAAAGTCTCCTTGGCCCACTACAGAGATCATTTTCTTTTGATTATATATACCTATGTAATGATGATCATTAGGCATATTTCTTAAATAATGGGTTGGTGAATTATTATAGATATCCGAGTTCATGTATCCGAAATAATCTCCAATACTATATTCACCACTTAAAGATAAGAACCCTGAAAATAAATCAGGTCTTCTTAAGAAATTGTTTGAAGCGTGTGTTCCTCCCATGCTCATTCCGATTAGAAATGGTTCACAATATCCGCCTTGTTTATCGTAAATAAAAGGAAGCACCTCATTAATAATGTATTGATGATACATTTCCAATTTAAAGCCACATTGTGCCTTATCCCAACTCATTGAATTGACTGTCTCATCATCATTAGAATCAACGCAGAAAAGTTTAATACGTCCACTTTCAATTAAGTTGGATAAAGTATCAATCATTCCGTGATTACTAAAGTCATCACTTTGTTTTCCTAAACAAGGAAACGCTAAAAGAGGAATACCGTAATGGCCATAAATTCTTATAGTCATATTTCGATTTAGTCTTTCGCTAAACCAACACGTTTCCTCGTATTTCATAAATTTAAAGGTTTATTTACAAATTTCCTCAACAGTTAATTCTAAAACTTCAGAAATTTGAAATGCTGCATTAACATTTTCATAAAGTGGGTTATTAGCCCATTTTTCAATTTCTTTTGCAGATGAAATCTTATTAATCTTTTCGATGTCTTGTGTATCTCCGACGCAAAAGCTAATTAAGAATTGAGCAAGAGCGTCATAAACTTCCATCTCGATTCCATATTTGTCTAGTGCTACATCAATAATGTCTTGGAAAGTAAGTTCGGGGTAATCCTCTTCATAAAATTCGGCAAGACCCAAACACGCTGGATAATAATTGTTATCAATTACTGTTGTAACGTGCGAAACAGGATAAAAAGTGTAATATTTGAGGTTATTGAAATTTTCCATTGTTTCACTATTATCGTAATAAACATCATTAATGTTCATACCATAAGCAATTTCCCCTAAGAATGGGATATGGTAATTAGAATTGTACCAGTTTGGTGTAAACACCATAGATTGATAGTTACAAATAAAACTAGCAGGAACAATTAATCTTCCTCTGCCAGGATAAATATATAATGCTGAGCCACCTTCTACCTGACAAATCTCGATTCCCGAAAAATCCCTTGAGTCATCACTGAAAAGATTTGTTCCATAAGAAGCACCAGGTACATGGTCAAATGTAGTGGAAAAGCATAAATCATCTTTAAAAGTAACAATTGTTAAGGTATCAATCCCGCCTTTGAAACCAGGTCTTGAACAGAAAATCACATAATCGACGTATGTAACTACATCATTTTCTCTTCTTATTGTAACGTACTCTTTTAAATAAGAATTGTATTGGTATCTATAGATAGTGCCTGTTATTTCTTTAAGTTGATTATCTTCATATTTCATTGAGTAATATCTGTCAAAGAATGTTTCAGCAACATCAGCGTCAAAATAACCTTCTTTAACAAATTGATTGGGAGATTCAACATATAATTCAATTGAATCATTAGACATTAGATAGTAGTAAGTGAGATTGTCATAACCCGCTATTGATTCATTATTTTCAATAAACTCTTGGGTTTTTTCTTGGTCAAAAGTAGCATATACGTATTGTTTGTTAGAATCATTTAAAGCAAAAGAACCAAACCTATTTTGTTCACTTAACTTTTCTACATTAGAAGTAACAATTTCGCTCACTTCGTGTATGAGTGTATTAAAATACGATTCAAAATCTTTCACCATAGCCAGAGAGTTGTAATCTGCGGCGTAATCCTCTGTAACAACAAATGTTTCATCTTCTTCGTTAGTGCTTTGATGGTTCTTATGAGACTTTGTTACTTTCTTGTTAGAACTTCTCTCATACTTTTGAAGATTAAAAGCATTAACCAGGTCGATATCTTTGTTGTTTTTATTTATGGTGTTTAAAAAATCATTTTCAGATATATTAATAACTTTATAGTCTTTATCATCACCTGTAGGATCACCTTTAGGATTATCTGAATTGTTGCAGCTGAAAAGACTAAAAAGTAACGGTAATACAAGAATAATATTCTTTTTGTTCATAAAAATATCCTATATAAATTTATAACATACTTTTATAAACTTGTATTCTAATTAAAATAATTAGGTCAATTAAAAAGTGAGACAGTTTTTATAGAGTTATATAACCTCTCCACCCTCTATTTGAATAATAAGAATCCGCTCCATTATGGAAATAGAAGACATGGCCATATCTTTTTTCACAAAAAATAGCTCCACCTTTTTCTCTAATAGAATCAGGAGTTTTAATCCAACTAGAAGAAGTTAAATCAAATTCTTCAATTGTTTGCAATAATGTATAGATTTCTAAGTCCATTAAAAAGACATCGTGTTTTGTAGCTTCTTCTAACGCACTTGAAATAGGGGCATTTTTCTTTCTTCCAAGTCTTGCTTCTTTGTCATAGCAAAGACTTCTTCTTTCTTTTGGAGATTCTTTGGAGCAATCACAAATCAACAAAAGATTCTTTTGCTTATCATAAATAACATCAGGTTCTCCGCCGGTTTCTTCCATATATTTAATTGAATTTGATATTTCAGGTTTATTTATTTTGAAAACAATATCATTCCAACTAACATCGATATGTCTATTAGGGTGCTGATCAAATCTGTTCTTAAGTAATTCTAAAATTTCCATAATACAATAATACATTGCTTGCGAATTTATCGAAATAAAAAGTCACTACTATGTATGGAAACTGTCTAGTTTTTAAAAAAAGATCTGTAGAATGCAGATCTAATTTGTGTTTGATTTAAGTATTAAGCTTCTGGTTCAAGGTCTACGGCGATGTATCCATTCTGCCCACTTGTTTGAGGTTTAAATACTCCATAAACATATAAGAGGTGACCCCATTCATCATCTTCCCAAGGATCATCTGGGAATGGGTCTGCAGGATTATATGCGACCGGATTGTAATTTCTATCTAATGAATAGTATTTAAACTCGCTTTCGTGACCTGCTAATGAGTTTTGATAGAAAACAAAGAATCTTTGTCCTGGCCACGCTTGCCATCTAAAGTAATATGTTTCTCCTGCTTCAAAATCAAATGTTATGCCCATTTGGTTATGAACTAGATATCCACCAAAGTGTCTATAACAATATGGACACATTCCGGCTTCGTTAATAACGTGATCTTCATAAATAGTGAAGCTTGGGTTCGTTTTTGCGTTTTTGGCTTCAATTTTTATGTATAAACATTCACCAAATCCGCATTTGAGAGAATCAAACTCTGATGTATAAGTTTCCCAGAAAACATCTTCGTATCTTAAAATACCGAAACTAAATTCGTCTTCTTCTAAACCTACAAGATTCTCAAGTCTAATCTTGTGCCCCGAGTATTCCATTTTATAGGCATAATAGACAACATCTCCAGCCTCTTTTAATTGGTCTTTAATATCTACAACACATTTATATTCTTTATGTTCATAGTACCATTCTCCATCAGCTTGGACTTTGTTATCTGGATACATGAATTCACCATCTTTTTCACACACAGCAAAATCATTAAATTCATGTTCTCCTTTAGGAACAACCACATAGTGAGATGGTGAAGTATATATGGAATTATTAAATGTTACAGATGCTATATATTCATCGATTCCATCTTCATAATGATCTGGTTCTTTAACGTGATTGATTTCAATCTCTTCATCATCGAGTTTTGCCTCAATTTTGTGATAGTGTTCATAGACTGAACATTTGAAAGTAGCAACCGCCCTTTGATTGTCCTCACTCCAAGACCATTCTGGATCACACCACATATGAACGTGCTCAGGAATAACCTCAGGTTCAGGTGTTGGTTCTTCTTTATGACAAGGATCTTGCTCTTTGTTGCCACAACCACTAGTACACCCTGAAATCATTAAGGCAATTAGTGAAATAGCTAAGAATCTAGATTTAAGCATAAAATCTACCTCGCTTTCTTAAATTTAATATTAACAACATGAACGCCACAAAAGTGCCACAAAAAAAGCCGCCCATAATGGACGACTTGATTTGCGCTAATTTAATTAGTCTTGTACGTATGGAAGTAAAGCCATATAACGTGCGTTCTTGATAGCTTTTGCTAATTCTCTTTGATATTTAGCAGAAGTACCTGTGGAATGACGTGAAGCAATCTTTCCAGTAGGAGTGATGAATTTCTTTAAGAGTTCAACATCCTTGTAATCGATATATTTGACTTTATTCTTTGTGAAGTAACAAACCTTTTTGTGTGGTCTAACTCGAGGTTTTGGCTGTTATCCATTTGGACATCAGGTTCATAACCTACATTAGATTCAGTTCCTCTAGAACCTTTAGGTTCAAGGAATTGGACTGAGTCTGCTGAAACTTCAATTACTGTTGCATCTGTTCCATCTTTTCTTTTGTAGTTACGTTGAATGAGTCTACCATCAACTGCAACTAATGAGCCTTTACGGCAGAATTTAGCGACGTTATCAGCTTGGGCTCTCCAAATGGTAACGCCAATAAATAATGTTTGTTTTTGACCGTTGTCGTCACGTGTTGTTCTATCATCTACAGCAAGTGTAAATGAACAAACTGATACATCGCTTGGAGTTCTTCTTAATTCTGGATCACGAGTTAGGCGTCCAATTAAAACAATGCGATTGTACATAATTTAATCTCCTTTATTAGTCTTGATCGTTGGTGATTAATTGACGAACGACATTACGATCAATCTTTGTTAAACGAACGAATTCGTCTAAAGCTGCTTTGTCACTTGTGACTTTGATAACAACATAATATCCTTTGAGTTCATCATCAATTGGATATGCAAAGTCGCGTAATCCCCATTCTTTGACATCGGTAACTTTACCGCCTGTGCTTGTAAGGATTGAGTGAAGCTTTTCAATTTCTGCCTTGCGGGCTTCTTCTTCAAGATTGGCCTTTAAGATGTACATAACTTCGTACTTTTTCATATTTAGCACCTCCCTTTGGTCTTCTGGCTAGCATTTACTGCTAGCAGAGAGTAAACGCTTTAAAGCGTGTGTATATTATATATGCACGAGAAATTAATTTGCAAGTTTAATATCGTTAGTCAATTTAGGATACAAAAACACCTCCTACTTATTCTTACCAGGAAAATTTTAAAAACGCGACAAAAATTTTTATCTTTGGCAAAAGAAAAAGGTAGCAATTGCTACCAAATTTCCTATATATAGTCGCTTATTTTTCGTCTCTCATGCACGGGAAGAGAATTACTTCTCTAATGCTTGATTGATTTGTCATAAGCATAACTAATCTATCAATACCAATTCCGATACCACCGCAAGGAGGCATGCCATATTCAAGGGCTTCTAAGAAATCAGTATCCATTTCGTTTGCTTCTTCATCACCAAGATTCTTGGCTTCGAGTTGTTTGACGAATCTTTCTTTTTGATCAATTGGATCGTTTAATTCGCTATAGGCGTTTCCGTATTCTGTGCCACCAATGAAGAGTTCAAATCTTTCAGTAAATCTAGGATCCTTTTTGTTCTTCTTTGTAAGTGGTGAAACTTCGATTGGATAACTATAAACAAATGTTGGTTCTTGTAGATAAGGATCACATTTTTCATCAAAGAATGCATTGATGATATAACCAAGTGTATTCCAGTGTTTTTCAACCTTAATACCTGCTTTTTTAGCAAGATCTACAGCCTTTTCATAAGTCATATCTGGAGCAAGGAAGTCAATTCCTGTTGCTTCTTTTACAACTTCTACCATACTAACCCAACGGAATGGCTTGCCTAAATCTAATGTTTTATCACCATAAGGAATTGTTGTGGAACCAACAACTTTAAGAGCAACTTCTCTAAAGAGATTTTCAGCAAGATGTCTCATATCTTGTAAATCACCATATGCTTGATAAAGCTCAACAGTGGTGAATTCAGGATTGTGTTTTGTATCCATACCTTCGTTTCTGAATAAACGACCGATTTCATAAACCTTTTCTAAACCACCAACAATGAGTTTTTTAAGAGGTAACTCAGTAGCGATTCTTAAATAGAAATCTTTGTCTAATGTGTTATGGTGAGTAATAAATGGTCTAGCAGCAGCACCACCAAGGATTGGGCTTAAAACTGAAGTTTCGACTTCAGTAAATCCGAGACTATCAAAATATGCTTGCATGCTTCTAATAACTTTTGGTCTAGCTAAAGCAACTTTTCTAGCCTCATCATTCATGATTAAATCGACATATCTATGTCTATAACGTTCTTCAACATCGGTTAAACCATGGAATTTTTCT
>CACYJD010000051.1 GCA_902774655.1 uncultured Erysipelotrichaceae bacterium
ATGAACAAAGTGAAGGGAACAATATGTATATCAATACTAAGGGTTATGGTACTTTAAGTGATTTACAAAAAGTCTTAGCGGTTAAAAACGATTTACAATCCGAATTCACTTACAACATCAGCTTCTCTTCTTATGATGCAAGTAAGGATCCAATTTATTCCTTCTTAACCACAAAAGAAGGTATCTGTAACGACTTTGCAAGTACAGCTGTAATGATTTACCGTCATTTAGGCATGCCTGCTAGATATGTTACTGGCTTTGGTGTTTATAGCAATGGATTAACTACAACAGTAAGTTCAAATAAGGCTCATGCTTGGGTTGAAGTATGGCTCGATAATATTGGTTGGGTAACTGTTGATCCAACTGGTTATGACGATGGCCACACAATCGATGGTAGTGCGACAGGCGATTATTATGGTCAAGGCTTTGGCGGTAAGACCAATAATGGTATCTATAGTGTTGAAAAGAAACGCTTCAGTGGCACTGTTAATATTACTTACAATATGAATTCATTCACTAAAGAAGATGATGAATATATTGCTTACTACACTGGCTATTCTCACGCTGGTGACATTATTGCTAATGCACAATGTAGCACACTTCCTAACTTCTTATATATTGATGTCGAAATGGTTCCTGATGGCAATCCAGATGATGGAACAGGTATTGACGAATATACATATAAACCAGAGATTAAAGTCTATGATTCTATCACCGGTGAAGATGTCACTAGTGAGCATGACTTTACTATTGGTACTGGTAAAGATGGTGTCACTTATTATGTTGACCCACGTCCAGTCACTATTACAGTTGGCCCATTTGGTAGTACAACCTATCACGTTAATGACATTATTAATCCACAAATGACAATTAGTAAGGGTTCATTAGTTTCTGGCCACTATGTCACATATACTGGTACTTTACAATTTACTAGTGTTGGTACTTATAGTAACTATAAAGATTACATTACAATCTTTATTTCAGATGGATTAGGTAATGACGTGAGCAAGTACTATGACATTACTTTTGTCTATAATCCAATGGAGATCAAGCCATGAGATACCAAGATTATAAGAAAAAGATGCTCAGAATTAGAAAGGTCATAGATGTCTTCTATCACCTTCGTTTCGTTTTCCTTGGTATTGCCATTGTTACCGCTGCTTCTATTACTACACTTGATTTAACTAAGGGCAACATTACCGAAGTTAGCGATTTTGAAATTAGTTATACATATGGTGATGAAATTAAATATAGTGGCAGTGCCTTTATGGGCGATGTCTCATTTGAATTTAGAAAAATGGGACAAACCGAAAAAGATTGGACCGAAAAAGAACCTCATTTAGTTGGTATTTACGAGGCACGTGCAAAGAGTTTGGGCAATCACGGTTATAAATATAGCAAGGTTTCATCTTTTGAAATTAAACCATACCCAGTCGATATCAATGTTGCGGTTTCTAAAATCGATTATGGCAATAAGCATCCTAAACTTGAATATCAATTACTAGGTAGTGATACATTAAATGATGAAGACGTTGTTGTGACATATGCAGATTTAACTAAAAACACAACGACTGCGAGTATCGATTTAGATTCCATTAAAGTTCACGATAAAGATGGTAACGATATTACCTCTTGCTATACTTTTACTACCGAAGATAAGGAAATAACATTTAATAAAGTTAATATCACTGTCAATTATGCCGCCTCTACTACATATTCATATACTGGTGAAAGTCACACCAATGATGAGTATACAGTGAGTGGCGAATTCCCATATCCTGATAAAGACGAATTAGTGGTTGATGGTGGTATCGAAGCCTCTGAAATCGGAGTACATAATAATGACCACACCGCTAAAGTGATGACTGATGGTGTGGAAAACGAAAACTACGTCGTTAAGGTGAATGATAATTCCATTACCATTACTAAGGCTTATGCCGTGACTATATCTTCTAAATCATTATCTAAAACATATGATGGTGAGCCTTTTGAAGATGAAGAATTTGAACTTGAAGATTTAACAGTCACACCAGCTTTATTACCTGGCCATCACTTAAAATTAGTGGAATTTGTTAATAAAGATCAATGGGAAGTCTGCTCCAATGTTAATAATGAATTTAATTTTGATATTGTTGATGATGCGGGTGAACATGTTGAATACAACGATTTATATCAATCTGTAAGTAAGACATATGGCAAAATTAACATTGCAAAAAGAAAAGTTACTATTACTTCTAAGCCATTGACCGCTGTTTTTGACAATAAATATCATTCCATGCCAGAAATTAAATCAGTTGAAGGTTTAGCGGATGGAGATGAAGCTTCAGTTGTTTTAGAAGAGGGAAAATATACAAGTGTAAAAAACCCAACAACAGGTGTGGATAATGAATTAAACTATGTTATTACACGTGGCGAAATTGATGTTTCGAGTAACTATAACATCGTTCCAATATACGAAAAGATAGTCATTACTCGTGATACGTTTAGATTTAAATTCAATAGTATCAATGATACACAAGGCACGATTACATATGATAAGCATAATTATCCTTACTATTATGCGGTTGGCACTGATGATTATCAAATGTTTGAAACAGATGATGATCGTTATAACGCTGGTGTCTTAGATACAACATTTAAAAACCTTCCAGAAGGTTGGAAATATAAAGTAAGCATTCCTTCATCTAACGTAATGATGGATGTTAAAGAAGGCGGCTACAGCGCTAATGTGAGCGCTATTGAATATCATATCTATGATAATTCTGAACCAAGACTAGAAGTCACAAGCTATTACACAAGTGATAACTTTATCTTCGGTTATTTTGATGGTGATGAGTTTAAAGATAATGAACTACCTAAATCCACAATCGTTCCTAAAGCCTTAAATATCACAGTGGATGACCGCTACGATAAAGAATTCAATAATAGAACCTTAGCCCAAGATATGGTTATTGATCCAAACAATCCTGATTCTTGTGTGAAATATACTGGTTTAGTGGACGGTGACTACCCAGATGTTAAATTCGCAAATTCTACAGTCACCAGTAATAAGAATGCTTCTGATACTCCATATAATGTCGTCTTTACTTATGGAGTTAAGGATAGTAATGGCACTAATGCTAAAGATATTACCAACAATTACTCAATTACCGTCAATAAAGATTCAATTGATGCCTATGTTTCTAAAAAGGTCATCACTGTTGAACCAGTCAATATTACTAAAACATATGACGGCACTAATACATTTACTCCTAAATGCACTTATTCTGCGACTTTAGGAGAAGTTGTATCCATTAAGAGTGGTGTGCAATATGAAACTTCTAGTCCAAATGTTAACGATCCAGAAACTCCATACACCTATACTTTAAAACCAGAAGATATCACCATTAGTATTAGTGGCACTAATATGACAAGTAACTATGACTTTGACGCAGTGGCTATTTTAAAGAGTGCCTCAGTCAGTATTATTCAAAGAGAAATAAATATTACTTCAAACAGTAACTCAAACCCAACAAGCCACGTTTATTATGATGAAAAGCCACATGGTGTCTTTGTTAATACTAATGGAACAAGTTCATCAGAAATGTCTGTTGAAGGACCAAATTCACAAAATACTAGAGGTTTGATTTCTGGTCATAAATTAGTGGTCAATAATCCTCAATCAATTACTGACCCAGGTGTTTTAGAAATTGAATCAACCGCTGATTTAGGCTTTAAAATTCTTGATAAAAATGATGTTGATGTGACTTCAAACTATAAAATAAGCCAGACTGGTTTCCATATTGAAGTTGTTAAAAACTACATTGACATCAATATTAAGAAGGTTTGGGCCAAGTATTATGATGGCCTTCCATTTGAAGTTCAGGGTTTAGAAAATGTCCCATATGGCGAATTTAGAGATTATGATTCAACGGAAATGTCAAAGCTTTATGATGTCACCTTTGAAGCTTTTGCTCCTGGCGTTGCTCCATTACAACCTGGCCATAAATTACAAGTTACCAAGTATAAAGAAGCTGTTTCTAACGCTGTTATTCATGTTGGTAATGGTGGTGATGACGGCATATATAAATTTGATTACCGCGTCATTGACACAAATAATGGGAATGAAGATGTGACAAACCAATACAACATTGATACTCATCAAGATAGCAATCATTTCTTCGTAGAAAAGACATCATTCTATATTTACTGTAATGGTGGCGAAAGAGAATACGATGGCACAAAGAGTACGCCTCCAACAAGTGAGACTTTTGAATTAACTAGCACGCAAAGCGCCCCTGCTTTCTATTATAGTAGTGACTATCAAGCCAGTTTCTTCACTAAGTATTCTTTAAGATGCAAATTTGATAATGGTGCTTATGATCCTGATCAAATGTGGAGAGTTGGTACTTATAACTTCAATGCCACTATCAAAATTTACGATAAGATTGGTGAAGTTGAATATGATCACGATGCAATGGATGATGACATCGGCATCACTATTGTTAAGAGTTTTTATGGCGCAAGAATTTCAAAAAGAAGTATCAAACTCAGTGTTATTGCTTATTCAAACGGTAAGGAAAAACGTTGGATTAACGAAGGCACACTTGCTTCAGGAGATGCAATGTACTTCGGAGATGGAACAACTTTTGAAGAAGCGTTAAAAGATGGAAGCAGAACAAAATATACATACGCTGCTGAATTAGCCAATATCAGAATATATCGTAGTGGTGTAGATGTTACCGATTGCTATGATATTAAAATAGAAAAAACAAACAACAGTTAAAGGAGACAAACAAAATGAAAAAGTATCGTTGCCCTAATTGTAAAGAAGTGTTCATTGGCGCATTAGAAATATGCCCAAAATGCGGAGTGAAACTTCACTATGTAAACAAAGAAAAAGAGAGACCAGTAGAGGAAGAAGAAGCTGTTTCAGTTACAAACTTCAGTTTTAATGATCCAGAAGTTATTAAACATGAAGAGAAATTTGTGCCTGTTACAAGTATTGAAAGCCTTGATCATCCTGACGCAAGTAGCGGTGATGCGCAAGCCGCTCCATTATTACCAGGACAAATGCGCACTGTAGCGCAAGGCGAATCATTCTTCGATGGAAAAGCTATGGCAAGAGTGGGTATTTATTTATCCGCCTATTTAATTGTTCTTTTCACTCTCGGTTTTGGTACAGTATGGGCGTACTGTCGTGTTGTTAGATGGGATACAAACCATTCAGTAGTCTCTGGGCACCGTTTAAAATTCACTGGTAAAGCTGGTAAGTTATTTGGTAGATACTTGCTTTGGTTACTACTTGTTCCTTTAAAATTAATCATATTGAGTTTGCAGATTAAGGAGATTTAACTATTAATAAATCAAGTAAAAATTGATTTGTATGACAAAAATAGTTCTCTTTGTGGAACTTTCTCTTAAATCCTAAATAAATTTAGGAACTACTTAACAAAAGATAAGTCGAAATCGATGTGTTCGGTTTCTAACTTATAGATGATTCTCACAAGTTTCCTGGCAACATGTGAAATGGCGACTCTGTGGGACTTACCTTCATCTCTCTTCTTCCTGTAATAAGTATAGAAAGCGGGATTATACATCAAAATAGATTCTGAGCAGTTCATGAGGACCCTGCGAAGAACTACTGAACCCTTCTTGTTCATCCTTCCTTTAAACTCTTGAGTCCCAGATTGATAAATCCTTGGATCTAGACCAGCAAAGGCAAGAAGCTTATTGGGGTTATCAAAACGAGAAATGTCCTCAATCTCTGCGATTATCGTTGCAGCGGATACCTTCCCAATTCCTAATATAGTGGGAATATGAGAATTGATCTTTGACAATATTGTAGTTATCTCGTTTTCTACAATGGAAATCTCATCTTGAAGAGTGTCATAAACTCTTAATAAAGATTTGATTTCAAATAAATCGGTTTCGTAAGAAAAACCAATTGTATTCTTGGCGAGCTCTCTCAACTGATTGAATCTAGCGACAGAAAACTTGCCATAAGAACATTTACGGATATTCTCATAAGACTGAATATTGATGTTAGCGATTCTGTTAGCTATCCCATAATTATGAAGAATGTACATAGCTGTCTTGCTCTTGATATTGCCCTTAATGAATTCTTTGAATTCAGGAAAGGTTCTATCTAAGAAATTGGTTATTCTTAACAAATACTTCGTTCTTTCGTTAATGAGATCAAAATGTCTCTTACATAAAGAACGTAATGCGAGAGTGTGGTAAGATATCTTCGGATAGGGTTTGAACTCTATAGATGATAGATAATTAGCT
>CACYJD010000052.1 GCA_902774655.1 uncultured Erysipelotrichaceae bacterium
CTGTCTTAGTTTAGTAACCTTAAATCTAGGTGGTGGCATCAAAACAATTGGTGAATTGTGTATTGCTAGTTGCCGCAAATTAGAAACAATTAACTATAACAATTTCATCAATAAATTTAATGAGATAAGATTTGGCTCAAACTGGAATGACGAAGTAAATGTCCATGAAGTTACTTGCCTCGATGGTACAGTAAATATCTAATAAAGAATTAATTTGTCTGGTGCATTAAAGCTAAACCAGTAAATAATGCCATATTATTTCGTATTGATACTTTTATCGACACTTACTCGTGACTTTTGTCTATATCTATATATAATCTTTATTAATAAATAATAAGGAATATATTTTATGGCCCGTATAATTTTAATCGGAGGAGGTTCCTCCGCTGGTAAGACATACATTACTAGTAGAGTTATTGATGCAGTGGGTAAAGAGAATGTTACCCGTGTTTCATTAGATGACTACTATAAGAATCAAGAAGATAAAACCTTCGAAGAAAGAACTAAAACTAATTATGACCATCCAAAAGCCTTTGACTGGAAATTAATTAGATCTCATATTAATGATCTTAAGAATGAAAAACCAATAGAGAAACCTCTATATGATTTCACCACCCACTTACGTAAGAAAGAAACAGAAGTAGTGAAACCAAATAAAATTATTATCGTTGAGGGCATTATGGCGCTCATCGACAAGGAACTTAGAGACATCGGAGACTTAAAAGTCTTCGTCAGTGCTTCTGCCGAAAGAAAGTTCCTTAGAAGAATGATTAGAGATAAGAAAGAAAGAGGCAGAAGCCTTGACTCTATTGTCACTCAATACTTTGACACTGTTAAACCAATGTATGAAGAGATCATCGCTCCAAGTGCTAACTACGCTGACTTAATTATCAATAATGACGGTGAAAGAAACTTATCTATCGCTGTCCTCACCTTCTTAATTAAACGTGAACTCGACATTTATGAAGGACGTATCAAAGATAGTCGAAGTACCCTTAAAGAAGAGTTCACTAAAGAGATATTAGACGAGACTTTTCTTAAATAAAGTAACGATAATATCATTAAAATATTTAAATTATTAATAATATCTTTAAAGACAATCGTTAGGATACTATAATTATTATGTATCTATATTGGCAAACCCGGAGTAATCCGGCGACGCAAAGCTATAGGGTCCTACTTACTAAATAGGGCAGCCAGTTGCAATTCACTTAATTCTTTTAATTGAATTATTTAATGCGTCACCAGTATGGGCTGACGCATTTTTTATGAGTAACAAGAAACACTTCAGAATGTCTATTAGAACCAAAGGTATATTAATGATCTTTGCTTTTGCTTTGGTCATTATTATGACCTCTATGACTTACTTCTCTTTAGTGACCTCTAATAACAATACTGAGCAATATAAAACTATCGCTAATAACTTAGCGGCTACTACGGCAAGTGTTGTAGACCCAACTGAATTTAACACTCTTAAAGAAGAAGTTGATGTTATCTATCAAGCAAGTCCATCTAAACCTACAAGTGAAGATTTAGATGAAGGAAGAGTAAGTGAAGAAAATATGGAAGCATACATATCTCAATATGAAGCTATCCAATCTGAGCCAGTATTTCTAAAAGTAAGAGACTTCCTTAGAAAGATTGAATCCGCTAATAACGTATATGCAGATTGCTTATATCTAATTTATTTAGATAAACCTAATCAACACTTCATCTATGTCGTTGATAGTGCACCTGAAGATGATGCCTGTCCGCCAGGCTGGATTGATCCATTATATGACTTTAATAGTAAGGTACTTGATGATCCTACTATTGGTTTCCCGGCCTATATCACTAAAACACCACAATATGGTTGGCTAGTTACTAGTGGTTCACCAGTATATGACTCTTCTAATAAAGTCATAGGATATGCTTGTTGTGATATTTCTATGGACTTAGTTAGAAAGACACAAGCTGATAGCATTATGACTTTATTTATGTACTTAATGATTAGCTTAGTGATTGTATCCACAGTAGGCGCTATTACGATTCACTTTGTCTTTATGAGACCAGTCCAAAATATCGCTAAAGTAGCGAACTCATATGATCCTAATAATATCGACGCTACTCATGAAGTATTTAAAGACTTAGCAGTTAAGACTAATGATGAATTAACTGACTTAGCAGAATCCTTAAAGAAGATTGAAAGTGATGTAAAGCATCACATTGAAGAAATCACTATTAAGAATAAAGAATTAGCGGTATCTCAAAATAAGACTAAACGTATGAAAGAACTCGCTAATAGTGATGGCTTAACAGGAGTCCGTAATAAAGTAGCATGGAACAGCGATGTTGCTAGACAAAATAAGCATATCAAACAACATAAAGATAGTGACTTCGCTATCGTAATGGTGGACCTTAACTACTTAAAAGAAACCAACGATAAATATGGTCATGATACTGGTGATATCTGCCTTAAGAGATTAGCTAAACTCATCTGTAACGTATACGCCCATTCACCTGTATATCGTATAGGTGGAGATGAGTTTGCGGTAATCCTTAAAGGAGAAGACTACGCCGATAGAGTGCACTTAGAAGATAGCTTCAAAACTAAGATAGCAGCAAACTTAGCTGATAAGACTATCATTGAAAAGCATAAGATAAGCGCTGCTATAGGTACTGCATCTTACGATAAAGAAAAAGATCGAAGAGTGGAAGACGTCTTCAAACGTGCGGATAAATTAATGTATGCCTGCAAGAAAGAGATGAAATCTCGTAAATAAATCCCCTTTTCAAAAGAGCAATCTGGTGAGGTTGCTCTTTTCCTTTGGGATTTATTCATGTGATAGTTCATCTATCTTTTATTATCGGTATCTCGATAATATTAAAAAATATTAAATATTTAAAAAGTCTTGGATATATCGCATCTTTATATAGTTATAGAATCCCACACACACGCATTGCACTTGCGGGGGGGGGTTCTATGTTATGGTAATAACGAATTTTGTAGGAGTTAACAGATATCATTCTACTTAAGTTCTCACCATCATTAACTTAATTAGAGGGATATCTTTAACGATTTTTACATTATTCAAGTCTATATATTGAGAAATTTCATGAAAGGGGGAATATCTCAAAAATGAAACAAGGAATATTTAAAAAGATTTCTACTTTCTTACTAGGCTCTATATTAGCTCTTGGAGTAGGGGTAGCCGTCAGTGCACCTCACAAAGATGCGATGAGAGCCGACGCTGGTACAGCTTCATATGTTATTAATTTTAAAGATAATGGTTCTACTGGTGACAGCACTAGTAAAATTACCAGTGATTATATTAATAATATAATTGCTTCTGGCAAAGACTATGTCTCTAGTATTACTACTGTTAGCAATGTTTATAATGCGAAATCTGGATATGGTATAAAAGCCGGTGGGAGTTCTGCATTAGGAAAAATTGTTTTAAGTTGGAACACTACGGATTATCCTGTTAAACCAACTTCAATTGTTGCAAAAATTGCTATCTATGATAACAATAAGGATCTTGCAAATGGCGTTCTTTGGGGATATAACAGCAGTACAACAAATGCTGCTAAATCCGGCGGTGCTACATTGACTGATTATACAGTTCAACTTGATGGGTCAACATCATTAACATCTTTGACCGTCCAAGGTTATACAACTAACAACTCAAGATTTTATTGCAAATCTATTACGGTCAATTATGAGGAATCTTCAAGCGCAAAGGTTACTAGTGTGAATTTAGCTGCTGATAACGATGATAAAGAATTGGATTTGGCAATCGAAGATGATTCAACTGTAATTAGAGCATCTGTGATATGTGAAGAAGAAGAAATCGAAAACCCAACTGTTACTTTTGCAGCGGAGCCAGATGATGTTGTTGCTATGACTGGTACTGGACTATCTCGCACTCTTACAGCATTAAAAGTGGGTACTACTGTTATTACTGCTAGTTATGCTGGCGAGACGGGGGTTTATCAAGCATCCAGTGAAACAATCGAAATTGTAGTAGTAAATTCAAATATTCGTGTTGTAACATTCGTAGCTGGTACAGATAAAAGTGATACTTTAACTTTAACCAAGGATGGTATTTCTATAAATTTATCTAATGGTTCATTAAACCGAACCGATAATTATCGTCCATATGCAGATTCAACGATGACTATAGAATCATCAGTTGGCAATATTTCACAAATTCTAATTGCTTGTAGTTCAGAGGGGTATAACACTTTATCTGCTGACGATTATATTAAAGATGGTGCCAATGGTACATGGAGTGGCTCTTCTAGTTCTGTAACATTTTCTTGTGTTACACAAGCTAGAATTAATGAATTGAGTGTTTATTACGAACTTGGTGAAACTTACACAATCACTTATTTGAAAAATGATGGTTCTGAAGATTCAACATCAAACACAGGTGCTGCCCCTGAAGTATTAAATTGTACATTTGATAGAGAAGGTTATAGTTTTGCTAGATGGAATACTCAAGCCGATGGAGAAGGCACTGATTACTCAGTAGGTGCGACCGTTAGTGAGGATTTAACCTTATATGCTATTTGGCAAGAATATATCGCACCAATTGGTGGTAATGTTCTTATGAGTGAAGGTGAAAACTGTACAGCCTCAACTCTTACTGTTGGAACCGAAGAAAAAGATGCAATTAAATGTGGTTCGGGAAGTAAAAAAGGATCAATGCATCTTACATTTGCTAAAGCGGGTATTACAAAGATCAAAGTTTATATTGCCGCTTGGAATGGTAGTAGCGAGACATTAGGCATTAATGTAACGAGCGAAAATGCTACTGTTAGCCCAAGTTCTTTAACACTTACAAAAGATGCAGGAATTCAAGGAGCAGGCACAGTTACTGCCTATACCCTCCAAGGTAACGAAACCACTTATAAATTTGAGTTAACCATTGCTGGCGGTTCAACATTAGATACTGACATTTTAATCAGCGCAAAAAATGCAAGTAATAATAGATTTATTGTTTGGGGAGCAACTGATTTATTTGCTGAATATTTTATTGGTGAATTCAATGATAATATTACCTGTGATTCTACAGGTGAAGATGCACCAGAATTCGCAACTGATTACAATTGGACTTACTTTGAAAGTATGTTTAATGGTTTGGATGCAGAGGAGCAAGGAAGAATCAGAAGTGTAACTTATACCAAGAGTGGCTCAGGTGCAAGCACTGTTGTTAACGCAACCGGAACAACAACTCAAGCATTTGCTAATGCTATTTCAAGATATGACTTTATTGTT
>CACYJD010000053.1 GCA_902774655.1 uncultured Erysipelotrichaceae bacterium
GAAATCACATTCAAAATTGATGGAAGTGATAAATCATTCAATGTATTTACCACTCGTGCTGATACATTATTTGGATGCACATATTGCTGCTTAGCACCAGAACATCCTCTTGTAAAAGAATTAGTGTCACCTGAACAAAAAGAAGCAGTTGAAGCATATTTAGATTCAATTAAATCTAAATCTGATATGGAACGTACTGAACTTAATAAAGAGAAAACAGGAGTCTTTATTGGCAGATACGCTATTAACCCAATTAATGGTAAGAAAGTTCCTATCTACGCTGCTGATTATGTCTTAGCTAGTTATGGTAGTGGTGCTGTTATGGCGGTTCCTACTCATGACCAAAGAGACTATGAATTCGCTAAGAAGCATGGTCTAGAAATGATTCAAGTTCTTGAAGGTGATGTTTCTACTTCAGCATTTGAAGGAGACGCTCCTCATATTAATAGTGATTTCATTAATGGAATGAATATTGCTGACGCTAAAAAAGCAGTTATTGCTAAACTTGAATCTATTGGTGCAGGTAAAGAAAAAGTTAATTTTAAATTAAGAGACTGGATTTTCTCCCGTCAAAGATATTGGGGTGAACCTATCCCAGTAGTGGAAATGGATGACAAATCACTTCACGTATTAGATGTAAGTGAACTCCCATTAACTCTTCCTGAAATGGATAACTACGCTCCAAGTGGAGATGGTACTTCCCCATTAACTAAAGCAACAAGCTGGAGAGAATATGTTGTTGATGGTAAACACGGATTAAGAGAAACCAACACCATGCCTCAATGGGCAGGTTCTTGCTGGTATTTTATTAGATATTTAGATCCTAAAAATGATAAAGAATTCGCTGATCCTAAATTAATTAAGCACTGGTTACCAGTAGACTTATATATCGGTGGTGCAGAACACGCTGTTCTTCACTTACTCTATTCAAGATTCTGGTTTAGATTCCTTTATGATAAAGGTTATGTCTTTACACCTGAACCATTCAAGAAATTATTCCATCAAGGAATGATTCTTGGCGAAAATGGTGAAAAGATGTCTAAATCTAGAGGCAATGTTGTCAATCCTGATGACGTTGTTGCCGAATATGGCGCAGACTCTTTAAGATTATTTGAGATGTTTGCTGGACCTCTTGAAGAAGGATTCTTATGGTCCACTAACGGATTAGCAGGTGCTAGACGATTCATTGAAAGAGTTTATAGACTTTATACTGATGAAGAATTTGTTAATAAACAAACTGATGTAAATAATCACGAATTAGACTTCGTTTATAACGCTACTGTTAAGAAAGTTACTAATGACTTCGAATCGCTAGGAATTAATACAGGTATTGCTCAAATGATGATCTTTATTAATTCGGTGTATAAAGCAAAAGAATTATATAGACCTTACTTAGAAGGATTTATCAAGATGTTCTCTTGCGTTTGTCCATTTGTAGGTGAGGAATTATATGAAAAACTTACCGGTAAGCAACTAATCGACTATGAAAAGTGGCCAACATATGATGAAGCTGCTTTAGTAGTGGATAAAGTTAACATCGCTGTCAGCGTTAACGGTAAACTAAGAGCAACTTTCCAAGCAGATAAATCTGCAAGTGAAGAAGAACTTCAAAATGTGGCTTTAACTCTTGAACCAGTTAAACGTCACATTGAAGGTAAAACAATTAAACGTATTATTGTAGTTAAGGGCAAGATTGTTAATATTGTCGCAATATAATATGAGATTAATTGTAGATGTAGGTAACTCAGAAATTAAGATGGCCTTTTATGATAATGGCCTTCTTTACAAAACTCACTTTAAGACAAAAGAGGCGACTTCCGATGTTTTATTTAACGAAATTAGTGAGTTTTCTAAAGGTAAAGAAGGAATAAGCGAAGCCTTCATTGCTAGTGTTTTACCTTCATTAAACCGTATGATTGCTGAATCTATAGCGCTTGTATTAGGAATCAAAGCAAAAGTGCTAGACAGTTCATTTAATAAAAAAGTATTAATGGATATTGATAATCCACTTGAAGTTGGTGCTGATTTAGTTGCAGATATTGTTGGAGCCACTAATAAATATGGTTTTCCTTTACTTATTTGCGACTTGGGTACAGTAAGTAAATATTTATCAATTGATGATAGAGGATATTTTGTAGGAGCAAGTTTCACTCCGGGATTACAAATATCCATGAATGCCTTCCATTCCAATACCGAACTATTGCCTAGTGACAATATTAATGAAGCACCTATGAAAGTTTATGGAAAGAATACTAATGAGTGCATGAGTAGTGGTGTTTATTACGGAACGATTTTTGCAATCGAAGGATACTTAAATGAAATGAGAAAGTTATTCCCTAATGCAAAATGCGTTATAACTGGTGGCTTCTCTAATATTATTAAAGATAAAAAAGACTATATAATCGATCCAAATCTAACTTTAGACGGATTAGATATTATTTATAGAAAGTTGGGGGACTAATAATATGAATTACCGTAAATTAATGAAACCATATGAAAATGATATGATTACCGCTTTAGGTAGATTTATTTCAATTGGCTCTGTTTATGATGAATCAACTAAAAGTAAAACTAAACCTTTTGGAGAGAATGTAGATAAAGCTTTAGCTTTTGTGGCTGATCTCGGTGAAAGATTTGGTTTTGAAGTTGATAGATGTGATGGTTACTGCACTGAACTCACTATCGGAGACGGTGATAGAATGATTGGAATTTTCGCCCACGCCGATGTAGTGCCTGTAGTAGGTGAATGGAAATATGGTCCATTTAATATGACTATCGAAGATGGAAACATTTATGGTAGAGGTAGCAGTGATGACAAAGGACCTCTAATTGCAGCATTCTACGCTATAAAAGCTCTTAAAGATAACGGACTTCTTAAGGGTTATCGCGTAAGAATGGTTGTTGGAGGAGACGAAGAAAGAGGAAGTGGTTGCCTTGAATATTATTTCAATAAGTTAGAAAAACCATATCCTGACTATGGCTTTACTCCTGATAGTGATTTCCCATTAATTTATGGTGAAAAAGGTATAAGAGATTTTTATCCAGAATTAAGAGTTACTATTCCAAATGTTAAATCAATTAAAGGTGGTGTTGCTAGTAACGCTGTCTGCGATGAAGCAGTTGTAGAACTCGAAAAAGAAGATAAAGAATTAATTGCATTCTTAGAAAAGAAAAATGTTAAATTTACTAAAAGAGCCGAGAATATAGTGGTTTTTCACGGAAAAGCATGCCATGGTTCCACACCAGAATTAGGTGAAAATGCTGCTTTAATCGCTTTAGCAACATTAGGAGAATTCTACAAAGTAGATAGTGTTAAAAAGATTGGTGAAGAACTCCAAGATACAAGTGGAAAAGCATTTGGATGCTTCCGCGAAACCAAACTTCTTGGTAAAACAACCTACTGTGTTGGAATTATTGATTATAAAGAAGGTGAACTTAAGTTCACGGTTAATTTCAGATATCCTGAAGAAACCGCTACTGTTGATATGATTGGTAAATTCAATGATCATTTTGGAACAGTGGCTTCTTATAAAGAAGAATCACCAATTGTATTGTTTGATCCTGAAACACCATTAGTACAAACATTACTTAATGCTTATAGAGCAGAAACAAAAGACATGACTCCTCCATTAACCACTGGCGGTGGAACATATGCAAAACACGCTAAAAATACAATCGCGTTTGGCGCATTATATCCAGGAAGAGTATCTACTATGCATGAAGCAAATGAATTAATGCCATTAAAAGATTTCTATGAATGTGCAGTAATCTACGCTCGTGCAATCAATGATTTAGGAAATCTAAAATAAATGAGAACCAAGTATAAACAATGGGCTGTTGATTATCTTACCGAACATCCAGAAATTGTTATTCAAAAAATCAATTTGGATGAAGATTTTTATAAGGGTAAGAAAATCTATATTGAAATAGGAAGTGGTAAAGGTGGCTTCTTAATTAGTGAAGCTTCTAAGCACCCTGATATTGTTTATATTGGAATCGAAAGAGTTAAAACAGTAGCAGGAATTTTTGCAAAAAAAGCGCAAGAACTCGGCTTAATTAACTTAAAAGTAGCGCCTTTAGATGTTGAAGTAACATTCTCAAGCCTACCGACAAATTCAATCGATGAATTATATTTAAACTTCTCTGACCCATGGCCTAAAGCAAGACACGAAAAGAGAAGATTAACATATAAGTCTAAATTAGATGAATATTATAGAATCCTTAAAAAGGGCGGACTTCTTAAGTTTAAAACTGATAATGATTCTTTGTATGAATATTCATCTAAAGAAAGTATGCCTAACTCTAAATTTAAAATCTTACTCGATGAAGAAAACTACATCTTTGATGCTGCTAACGATTCAATGAGTGAATACGAAAAGAAATTTAGAGAATTAGGCCATCATATTCATCGAATTATCTTAGAGAAGTAAAATATGTATCGTTTATATTATTCTTATAAAGCTGTTGGAGATGTCTTATTAATTGTAATTGATGAGACTAGTTATCCTGACACTATTAAAAGTAAAGAGAATGTAACCGCTTTATACAAGAATAATAAATTAGTAGGTGTTAACATATTTGAGATTTCTAAGGTTGTTAAGATTCACGCCAATGGATTAATCCATTATGTGAACGAAGAACTTGTAAAAGTTATTAACTCAATATTAGAAAACGCTAGTGTTGAAACACTTAGCTTAGAAGGATATAGCATTGATATTGCTGAAAGAGGATAAAGATATGGAAGAACTCGAAATCAAATTAAAAGAAGAAGGCAAAATCTCTAGATTAACTAACAAAACATTTAAGTTTGATCCTAGACTTAAAGATGGTTTTTTTGCTGCTAACTATTTTCTTAAATCTAACAAGATTGTAAGAGAACACGCTCCAAACCATATTGTTACAATGCAATTCTTTCAAAGAACTGATGACGCTATGGTTTGTGGTATTGATGAAGCCATTGCTATGGTGCATGAATTTGCTATTCATCCAGAAGAGTTAGAAATCTACGCTTTAAACGATGGAGATGTTGTAAATAGTGGAGAACCTGTTCTTAAAATCACCGGAAAGTATGAAAATTTCGGTTTCTTGGAATCCATGATTGATGGAGTTTTAGCAAGAAGAAGTAGTGTCGCCACTAACGTATATAGAGTAAAAACTGTCCTCAGAGGCAATGATTGCTTCTCAATGGC
>CACYJD010000054.1 GCA_902774655.1 uncultured Erysipelotrichaceae bacterium
AACTATACACACGATAAGGAGTATGCATCACAAATACTTGAAAAGTTAGGTACAAATCCTCTTGCAAGACCCGAGCAACTTGGTATAGAGTTTTATATCGAATTAAATAATATTTTAAAAAAGAAAGATTAGATTATGTTTGTACAAGCGCACGCTAAGATTAATGTCTTCTTGGACGTATTAAATAAAAGAGATGATGGCTATCATGATCTAGATATGGTCATGCTTCCACTAGAGTTACACGACTCTATAAGTGTTGAAGTTTTAAACAATGTTGATAGCACTTATGTTACATGTGATCACGTTGAATTAAAAAATGGCAAATATAATCTTATTAATAAAACAATCGCAGAAATGCGCAAAAGATATGGCTTTAAGCAACATTTTACTATTGTTGTTCATAAAGAAATCCCAATCTCTGCTGGTTTAGGTGGAGGTAGCTCTAATGCTGCTGCAATTATTTATGCGCTTAATAAACTACTTAAGTTGAAATTAAGTGAAGAAGAGCAACTCGATTTAGCCAAATCTTTAGGTGCAGATGTACCTTTCTGTTTAAAAAATGTACCAGCTAGAGTTCAAGGAATTGGCGATATCATGAAACCAATTCATTTAAAACAAAGCTACTATGTAATTTTATTGAAACCAGAGCAAGGTTTATCAACAAAAACTGTATTTGAATTAAGTGATTCTATGAATATGGGTCATGGTGATGGCGATGCAGTTCAAAAAGCCCTAGAAACAAACGATGATGAATTATTATCAAAATCTGTGTTTAATAGCCTAGAACTCCCTTCAATTTCACAAATCCGTACCATTCAAGAATATAAAGACAAGCTTAAACAGCTTGGTTTCAAGACTGTTTTAATGTCTGGGTCCGGAAGTTGCGTATTTGGACTCTCTCACGACAAAAAACTTTGCAAAGAAGCCTTTAAAAAATTAGAAAAAGAAGGCTTGGAAGTTTATTTAACAAAAACCCTTTAATATAAAATGAAAAATAGATCATTATTTGGTAAATCTATTTATAATAACGACGAATTTGTAGGTTACGTTTCTCCAGACGGAACCTTTTTCTCAAAAGGAGAAAGATTTGGTAATGTTACCGAATACGGTGAACTGTATTTACAAGACCAACAAGTAGGCTATGTCGACGATGATGGATATATTTATGTTGATGACCAAAAAGCTGGCTATATAGCCGAAAATGGAGACATACATTTCCAATTTAAGGTCATATAGTCCACTATTTGAGACTTTCGAACTAAAAATGGCGCCTCTAATGAGACGCCATTTAGTTTATTTATTGATTAATATTTGTAGAAGCCTTCTTTTGCGGCTTTACCAAGTTTGCCTTCAGCAATATATTTATCTAAGATAGCAACCATCCCTTTGAAATTGTAAGGAAGCATCATCTTCTTTAATAATCCACCGAATAAGCCAGGAACTTTGAGATATTGGCCAACAATGTTTTTAACTGTTGTTAAACCAACGATATCCATAATTTCGAATGGTCCTCTTGGTGCGCCGGTGCCTAACTTCCAAGCTTTATCGATGCTTTCTGGATCGGAAACACCATTAGCCATTAAGTCGAAACCGCTTAGTAAGAATGGAACGAGCATAGAATTTAATAAATAACCGTTCTTTTCTTTTAAAACTGGTAATGCAACCATGCGGATTGCATTAGCGAAATCAATGATTTCATCAAAATATTTTTTATCAGTTCCGGCATGTGCCATAACTTCGGCTGTATTTTGTTTCCAAATGTTATTAGCAAAGTGGAGTGATAAATATTTTTCTGGTCTACCAGTATATTTTGCGAATGTTGATGGTAATAATGTTGAAGAGTTAGTAACGATAACTGTCTTTTCTGGAAGGACAGGTGCGAGTTTTTGATAGAAATCAATCTTATCTTTGGTGTTTTCTGCCATTGATTCGACGATTAAATCTGCATCTTCACAAGCTTTTGCTAAATCTGTTTCAAGCTTGATGCCTTCATATGCTTCTTTTGTCTTTTTGAGACATTCCTTTTCATTGAATGAATCTCTGTCTGCTAATCCTCTGCACCAATTTGCATCAAATGCACCTTTTTCTGAAGCCATTAACTTGATTGCATCTTCATATGATTTCTTTAATGCATCAAGTTTAGGTTGGGTACGTGTTTTACTGCCTTCGCTTCTAAGCCAAATGGTTACGTCAAAACCACAATAGGCTGCTTGGAATGCGATTTGGCTACCTAGGACGCCACCGCCAGCGACTACAACTTTTTTGTAATTCATAATTAATCTCCTTGATATATTTTAACTTTAACACAGAAATATGAGATATTACTAGTGCGCGCGTTTTTATAATTATTAATTTATTAATAATCAAAGAGCAAACAAAAAAGGCTAAGAATTGTCTTAGCCTTAGTTGTTAGTTGATTTAACTATTTGTTGCGGCTTGCTTTAATTGCAGCTTGAGCAGCAGCAAGTCTTGCACCTGGAACACGGAATGGTGAGCAGGAGACATAGTCTAATCCGACACTATCAAAGAATTCGATAGATTCTGGATCGCCACCATGTTCACCACAGACACCACAGTGGAGGTGTGGATTTGCTTCACGGCCATCTTTAACTGCCATCTTAACAAGTTTACCAACACCTTTTTGGTCAACGTGTTGGAATGGATCGCTTTCGAAGATCTTCTTGGCGTAGTAGTCGCCTAAGAACTTGGAAGCATCGTCTCTACTGAAACCATATGTCATTTGTGTTAAGTCATTTGTACCAAATGAATAGAATTCAGCTTCTGTTGCGATTTCACCAGAGAGTAAAGCAGCTCTTGGAATTTCGATCATGGTACCAACATGATATTTCATGTTAACGCCATTTTCTTTAATAACCTTATCGGCTTCTTCTGTAATGATCTTCTTAACATATCTAAATTCATTTAGATCTAAGGTTAATGGAATCATGATTTCTGGTTCGATATCTTTACCACTGTCTTTACTTGCTTTAATAGCAGCTTCGATAATGGCTCTTGCTTGCATACGACCAATTTCTGGGTATGTAACGTCAAGTCTACAACCTCTGTGACCCATCATTGGGTTGAATTCGTGGAGGTCATCACATCTTTGTTTGACTTCTTCAACAGTTTTGCCAAGAGCAGCTGCGAGTTCTGCGATCTTGTCTTCTTCTTGTGGAAGGAATTCGTGTAGAGGTGGATCTAATAATCTAACGTTAACCTTGATTTGATCAAGTTTAGACATTGACATATATAATCCGTAGAAGTCATCTCTTTGATATGGGAGTAATTCTGCTAAAGCAGCTTCTCTTTGTTCAACTGTATCAGCAAGGATCATCTTTCTCATAGAGAAGATTCTTTCGCCTGAGAAGAACATATGTTCTGTACGGCATAATCCGATACCTTCAGCACCGAATTCAGCGGCTTGTTGAGCATCTCTAGGAGTGTCAGCATTTGTTCTAATAACAAGGCGTTTATACTTGTCTGCTAACTTCATCATTCTACCGAAGTTACCAGCTTTTGTATCAGCAGGAATCATAGCGATAGCGCCATCATAGATGTTACCTGTTGAACCATCAACAGATAATGTATCGCCTTCACGATAGACTTTACCATTAATGGTAACTGTTCTTGCTTCTTCATCGACTTTGGCTGCTGCACAACCTGTGACACAGCATTTACCCATACCACGAGCAACAACAGCAGCGTGGGAGGTCATACCACCTCTCATTGTAAGGATAGCTTCTGCGCTAACCATACCTTCGATATCTTCTGGAGAAGTTTCTGCTCTAACAAGAATAACTTTTTCGCCTTTGGCGTGTCTTGCTTTTGCATCACTTGCTTCGAATGATAAGTGACCAACACCAGCACCTGGTGAAGCAGGGTTACCACTTGCGATAGGTTTAGCTTCTTTTAAAGCTTTTGGATCGAATGTTGGGTGGAGTAAGGAGTCGAGTAATTTTGGTTCAACTCTTAAGACAGCTTCATCTTCAGTAATGACGCCTTCATCGAGTAAATCGAGAGCGATTTGGAGAGCAGCTGCAGCAGTTCTCTTACCATTTCTTGTTTGTAAGAAGTAGAGTTTACCGTTTTCAACGGTATATTCCATGTCTTGCATATCTTTGTAGTGTGCTTCCATGGATTTGATTGTCTTTTCAAATTGAGCATAGACATCAGGCATTTGATCTTTTAAGTAATCAATATGGAATGGTGTTCTAATACCTGCAACGACGTCTTCACCTTGGGCTTGTGGTAAGTATTCAGCGTAAACTTTCTTTGCACCAGTAGATGGGTCTCTTGAGAAGGCAACACCAGTACCGGAGTTTTCGTTTAAGTTACCGAAGACCATTGATTGAACGTTAACAGCAGTACCCCAAGAATATGGGATTGAGTTCATTTGTCTATAGACATTAGCTCTTGGATTATCCCATGATCTAAAGACTGCTTCGACAGCTTCGTGTAATTGGACATATGGATCTGCTGGGAATTCTTCACCAAATGTCTTCTTATAATATTCTTTATAAGCTTTGACTAATTCTTTTAATTGTTCAGTTGTTACTTCTGTATCAACTTTGTAACCATTATCTTCTTTAATCTTATCGAGCATTCTATCCATATCGGTTCTTGGCCAACCTTTTGCAATGTTGGTGAACATAAGGATGAATCTACGATAGGAGTCATAGGCAAATCTTTCGTTACCGGAGACTTCTGCTAAGACTTTGACAGATGAATCATTTAAACCAAGGTTTAAGATTGTATCCATCATACCTGGCATAGAAACTCTAGCACCGGATCTGACTGAGACGAGTAATGGTGTCTTTGTTGCATCAATACCACCGAAAGATTTTCCGGATTCTTGTTCGACAGCTTTAATTGCTGCATCGACTTGTGCAACGATTTCGTCCGACATCTTTTTGCCGTTTTCGTAATAACTAGTACAGGCTTCTGTTGTCACGGTGAATCCTTGTGGGATTGGTACACCAATGTGTGTCATTTCAGCTAAGCCAGCACCTTTACCTCCAAGTAATGGTTTACCCAAACCATATGCTTCTTTGAAGAGGTAGACATATTTTTTTGACATATTATTCCTCCTAGGTGTCAATAATAACTTTTGTGAATGTGTTTTACACCCGCTACTAAAAATATAACAAGTTATAAATTTGATTACAATTACTATTAAAGTAATTTTAAA
>CACYJD010000055.1:0-5492 GCA_902774655.1 uncultured Erysipelotrichaceae bacterium
GGGCTACAAAGTTACGTCTATAGTAGTCAATTGCGTTAGCGTTTGTGGCACATGTTTCGATTTCTTTTCTAGAAACACCTAAAGCAAATTCATTTTCAGCCTCTGGAGCCTTACTATTAGGTATGTCGAGCATTTTATCACCATCTGAAACAACGCCAATTGTATTAGCTTCAAAGTATTTAGCTTCTGCTGCTCCAGGAATACCATCACTATTTAATAAAACATCATAAGCAGATGTTAGAAGATTGCCATTATCCAAAGCAATCGTATTGTTGTTTTGTGCATCAAAGAATTCCTTAACAGTTTTACCTTGAGAAGATTTTCCAAAAACTTGAACTCTATTCTCGCGATGGTTTTCTTCGGCATATGTGCTAACTGTTTCAGTAATATCTTGAGCTAATGGGGTGACCAAAGCAAAAGCACCTGTTAATACTGCAACACTCGAAAAAGACACAAGAAGTGCCACCAAAAAGGATAAAGTACTCTTTTTAGGGGTTTTAATTACGTCTTTAAAGCCAGTAGTAACAACTGCCCATGGTTTGGTCTTTTTAGCGTTCTTGTTGTTGTATTCAGCATCAATTATTTTATTGCTTAACTTTGTATCGCTTTCTAAAGTTGAATCCTTCATAACGATATGTCTAGTAGCGACATCTCTAACAGATTCATAGTCGTGAGTTACATAAAGAATTAATTTATCTTGAGCAACCTCTTTTAAAATATTCACTACTTGGGCCGCAGTTGTGCTGTCTAAGTTACCTGTTGGTTCATCACAAGCAATAATTGGAGTATTACTCACTAATGCTCTAGCGATAACTGTTCTTTGTTTTTCACCACCAGATAAGTGAGTTCCTTTATGTTTGATAACATCAGTTAATCCGACTTTTTCAATAGCTTCGAGTGATAAACGTTTTGCTTCTTTTTTTGAGTATCCTCTACTAAGTAAAGGAAGCATGACGTTTTCTAAGACATTGAAAGAGTCGATTAAGTTATATTCTTGGAAAATAAAACTAACATAGTTAGATCTATAATTTTCGAAATCCTTTTTTGTAAATTCAACAGTAGATTTATCATTGATGAAAAGTTCTCCTTCTTCATAGGAGTCCATCATTGAAACAACATTTAATAATGTGGATTTACCACTTGATCTAGTTTAATTAATGACATAGCAAAAAAGAGAATAGCAAATATTAGATATTTGTCAAATTATTCGTCTTTTTTGATGTATTTAATATATTCGTATTGCTTAACGCTGTTAGAAATTTCTTCCATTTCTTCAAAACATTTAGCGGCTAACATCTGCTTGTTTTGAAGAACAGTTAATGTTGGATCTGGGTAAATTGGTTCACCAAAAATTACTGTTTGTTTTGGCTTATCACTGAACTTAGATTTTCTAAATACTGTAACCGCAGGTACAACTGGGATATCCATATTAGCAGGATAGTGGAATGATACAGTCTTAAAGTGTCTAATTTTTGTGTAATAAGGCCATATATGTGCCTCAGGGTAAATTAAGACATATTGTTTACGAATTTTCACTAGGTACTCAATTGCTTTTGTGAAATTATTGAAGTTTTCTCTACCTTGTGGAATAGGTAAGTAACCTAACGATTTAACTAAATGTTTCGCTACTGGGATTGAACTTGCATCACTATACCCAACAATATTCACTTTCTTAAATGGAATGATATACGCTGCAAACTTAAATGCATCACTTATCGCGACATGATTTGAGTATATAAACGCTCCAACGTGATTTAGTTTCTTTAAAACTTTTCTATTTTTAAATTTAATTCCATGAAAGAAGCAATAGGTAGCAAGTATTGGTTTTGCGACTCCATAGTAAAGGAATCCATCCCAGAGTCTAACAAAGATGTTTTTGTGGACGTATTTATAATTGGTTGGAAGTCTAGGACGATCAATGCCTAAATCATTGAAGTCGTCATTTAACTCGTCACTCCAATAAATAGTTCTGGTTTTCTCCCATTCATATCTATTCTTCATCTATAATTTTCTACTTTCTTATTAGTTATTTTTCCATTATGAGGAATCTTTTTCCAAGTTGTTCGCTTTGATTTATCAAATAATCCATCTAAAAATGCAAATACGATATCTAAAAACAAGAACCAATATGTAAATGTGCCAATTATTGATAACCATCCAAAACGAACTTTTCTAAAGTTAACAATTGTGTAATAAGTCGCTAAGAGGGCGCACCCAATAATTATTCCAATGAATATATAAAGTGCTTTATAGTAAAACACTACGTCATACTCTAAACCTTGAACACTTGCAATAATGCCTAAAACTATTGAGGCAATCATAATCAAATAGAATCCCGCCATTAAAACTGCAAACGGAATAAAGCTAATTGTATATTCCAATTTTGCAATTTTTAGTCTCGTTGGGGTGAGATTATAGTGTTTTTTGCCCTTTTTAACGACTTCTTTTTTATTTTCTGAGAAGTATCCCCATGCCCATCTAGTGTGTTGATTGTGCCACACCTTAAATACTGGGGATTGCTCATCATAAAATATCGCGGTAGACAGTAACCTCATATTGATATCGTTTTTATAACAATATGCGGTTAGCTCAGTATCCTCTGTCATACCAGTAAATATCCAGCCCCCGGCCTCTTCGATAATCTTAGAGTTTACATAGTAACCTGTTCCACTGAGAGGGAATTTTCTATATAAAAGGCTGCGCGCTTGTCCTGTAACGGACATAATCTGTAAAAACAAATAACTTGATGTGAGAGTTAAAACATTCTCACTAGCGTTAGTAAATGATCTAAAACCACAGCCGACTTCAACCCCGGTTTGTCTTAAATCATTCATTTTTTCGATGTAATTTGGACTCAATATATTATCGGCATCAAAAATCATATAAGCATCATAATATAGACCGCTGTCTTTAAAGTGCTGTATAAGTTCTTGAATAGCAAAACCTTTTGTCCTTCTATCAGGTGTTAAATTATTTCTTACAAAATACCTAAATGCATACTTTTTAATCTTTGTAATGGTAGGGTCATTTTTGCTTTCTACTATAAAGTAGACATCAAAATAATCCACCGGGTATGTTTGTTTAATTAAAGAAGCACAAATATGGTCAATAACATCCGCTTCGTTTCTAGCAGGAACTATAACCGCAAACTTGGTGAATTTATTTGAGTGAGGTATCTGGCTTTTTTTGATTAATGAAGCAAAGAAATTAACAATTAGATTAGATCCAAATGTGACAAAAAATATGCCTAAAGCAATCATGCAAATATTGAGAATTTGATTTGCTTGTTCAGCCCACATATGAGTCTCCCCTACTCAAATAAGGTTAAGTTCCTTATTCTTTCTTCTCAAGCTGATCAATCGATATCTGTTCGGTGTGTGAAATCTTTTTCCATTTAACGTTAATGAATAACGCTGCAAATGAAGTTGGAAGGAATGTTGAGGCATAGAATGGGAAAACAAGACAATATATGAGTTGTTTCCATAAAGGTGCCTTAATAGTTTTTCCTTTTCTTATAGTAACAAATATGGCGTGGAAGAATGCCATTCCAAAAATAGCAACTAATAGCCATATAACAGAAACGATTGTAGTTTCGAAGTATTCCCACCAAATACCTTCAGTTCCTACAATGTTAATCGCTGAGTTAATAGTCATTAAAACGATATAGATAAATGACCACAATGTAGAAATAATAGGCATTGGTGCGACGTGACAGAACATCTCCCATTTAATAACAGAAGGTCTTGTCTTTAAATAACGAAGTGGATGCTTCAAAATACGTGCAAAGCATTGGTGAGTACCTTTGCACCATCTGAGTCTTTGAGCTGTCGAATCTTTGAATGTATATGGTTGTTCATCAAAGAATATCGCATCTTCTGAATATCCAATTTTTACGCCATCGATAGCGCAATCAATCGAGAAATCAATATCTTCAATTAATGAATCCATGTTACTCCAACCTCCACGTGCTTTTAGAAGTTGATAATCAACATAGAAACCGGTGCCAGAAACATAAGTTCCAATATCAAGAAGTGCTCTAGAATGGTGAATTAAAGCACATTCACGATAAAATGCCATAGAGGAGCATGCGCTTACCCAGTTATGATCATAGTTTTTGGAATCTCTATAAGAAGTTGCAACTAAATAACCGGCATCATAGACCTTGTTCATCTCAGTTGTAAATGTCTTAGAGACTAAGTTATCGGCATCGAAGAAGAATACTGCTTCGAATAATTCATTAGCATATTCGTCAAAAATTGTATTTAAGACGTAGTTTAAAGCAAAAGCTTTACCTTTTTTCTCGCTGAAACGTTCGTATACGATCGCCCCATGTTCTCTAGCAATTTCTGCTGTCTTATCAGTGCAGTTATCTGCGCATACGAAAACACGCATAAGCTCTTTTGGATAATCCTGGGCATAAATCGAGTCAATTAGCTGACCAATAACTGGTTCTTCGTCATGAGCACAAATAACATAAGCGTATTTATGATTAACTTTTGCTTCTTTCCATTTTTTCTTAGGTGTAACAACACCAATTAAGGAATAAATATTTTGATACAAATAAAAGACCATTAAGACAGTGGTCATAATTAAGTTAATAATTAAAACTGTCTTTCCAAAATCATCATATTTGGAAGTATTAAATACTTTTTCAATAAGCTCGGATAGATCAAAGATAGTATCAAAAACTTTCATATAGCGATATTACTTTAGTAAATATTAAACCTAAAAGCAAGTTTTACAAAAATGTAAAATAGTTTTAAAGTAAAGAAAAAATCCCAGATAATCGATAGGTTCTCAACTATTTGGGATTTTTAACTATTAATTTATTCAACTACAGAATCTTGCTTATCATGCTTGTGCGACATGTTTTGGAACAATTGAACAAGCTTGGCAATTCCCATATCAATCATAGCAATCAATCCAGTTGCTATTGGGTATAAAACCAATAAGACGAACAATGAGAATAACCATTGCAATCCGTTTTCTCTCATTGCGTGAGCCCAATCAGCAAATGGTGAGAATCCATTGCAATCCATAAGCATCATATAATCGACATATCCATAACCAGCATTATAAATAATGAGGTTTGCAGGGATAACGACTACAGACATAATCAAGACAGGAATCATGCCTTGTAAAATAGATTTCCAAGTAACTTTATATAGACCACATATCATAATGACAAGTGCTACAAATACAAGATAACCGTGGAAAAATACACTATATAGTCCACCATATGAGAAAATTGGATACCATCCAGCAGCACTCAAATAGACAAAGTTAGATAAACCACTTACTAAACCAATAGTGCAGAAATATGCCATTGAATACTCTTTCATCTTCCCTTTGCCCCATGCGACAAATGGCAAGAAATACATAATCATAGAGCAAGCATATAATGGTAAAATACCACCAAGGTTAAAACCTTCGTTATAAGATAGATCACCATAAGTGGAAAATGCGATTTTAATAATCTCACCAATAGGCAC
>CACYJD010000055.1:5524-10692 GCA_902774655.1 uncultured Erysipelotrichaceae bacterium
GCAAAAAATACACCCATAGTAATGAATTGAATAGGTGCCATTTTATCTTGGCCGTTGTAGCCATGCTCTCTCATCATTTGAGCAACCCAGAAAAAATTGTATCCAGTAAACATAGGTGTTTATTTTACTCTTTTAAACATTAAATTCCCATAATAATGAACAAAATTTGGCATTCTATCGAATAAAATCATTAAAAAAAGACGCCCTTGCGAGCGCCTTCAATAGCAGTTGATTTAATTAATAATTCATTGCTCTGAGTTCGAAATAACTCTTAGCATGGTTACAAACTGGGCACATTTCTGGTGCTTGTTTACCAATGACGATGTGACCACAGTTACGGCATTTCCAGACAACTACATCATCAGCAATAAAGACTTTACCTTCTTTAACATTTTCAAGAAGTTTTAAGTATCTTGCTTCGTGTTCTGCTTCAATTTTTCCAACTAATTCAAATTTAGCAGCGATTTCCATGAAGCCTTCTTCTCTAGCTTCTGCTGCCATTTTCTTATACATATCTGTATATTCATAGTTCTCACCAGCAGCAGCGTCTCTTAAGTTTTCTTCAGTTGTTGGAACTTTGCCACCATGAAGATACTTGAACCAAATTTCAGCGTGTTCTTTTTCATTAGCTGCTGTTTCTTCAAAGATAGCAGCAATGTGTTCATAACCTTCTTTTCTAGCTTTGCTAGCATAGTAGGTATATTTGTTTCTGGCTTGGCTTTCTCCTGCAAAAGCAGTTTGTAAATTCTTTTCAGTTTTACTTCCTTTTAATTCCATTTTAAAATCCTCTTACAATTATTTTGTTTTAAACAAGAATCAAAAGCAACACAAACTTAAATTTGTCCGATGTCTTTTTACCTTATTCAAAATTATATAGCTATAAATTATAATTCTATTAGAAACGAATTTTGAGGAACAAAATATGGGATCAACGGTTAATTTTTCTTTTGATAAAGCTACGGCAATGAAACTTGCTAGAAAAGCCATTAGTAGCAAAATGGCGGTTCTATCTGTATCCGATTCAGTAATTAAGGCTGGTACCCCACCCCTAATGGTTGTTAAATTAACATTCAGTGATAATTCTGTTGAATTTTCTGGTAGCAAAGTACTGTTAGGAACTGCTAAAAATGCTGTTGAGCTTGAATTTGACGAGCATGGTGGACAAGATAGCGTTTCAACTTCGCCACAACAAGTAGCAAAGAGTTCAAATCAATCTCAAGATAACCAAACCATTGATCCAGAAAAATATTTAGAATATCAAGAAAAGACTATTCAACTCTTGAAACAATATAAAAATTTGTTAGATGAAAATGTTCTCTCTCAAGAAGAATACGAACTTAAAAAGGAAGAATTATTAAATTTTCTCAAAGGGGTGACTCTCAAGAAATAGAGATTGAAGCCACCCCTCAAACGATAGATTTTAAAGAGGATTCATTACCAACAAATAGCAGCAATGATTTGCAGGTTTTAAATGAAGAATCAGACCAAGAAGGCAATTTTGAAGCTAAAAATTTAAGTAGTGAATCGCACAAAATAAGTAGTAAGTATGCTATTACTTTTTTGGCTCTAAGTATAATCCAGATACTTTTTGCTCTACTTTCTGTTTTTATAAATATTTGGTATTTGGCCATACCATCTTATGCACTATTTGCCGTTAATTTCATATTGTTTTTGATATTTATGAAACAAACAAAAAGCAAACGCCCTCTTTTTATAGTGGGGACAGTGCTTGCGTTAAGTAGTTTGTTTATACCTATAATAGGATTTTTGACTCCGATGATGCCGCATGATTATCAAATAAACGTACTAAATGTGGTTGGTGGTGAAATTGAAATTACGGATTGTCAAAAAAACGAAAAGTATGAAAGTACTTATTCTACAAAAAATGGAAATACTTTTAATTTGATAATTCACCCGTATGGTGGTTACGAATTTGATTCAATTGATTATATTGATACAAACTCCCATTTACCAATTACTATTGAGCATATAGAGACTTTTGATGTCTACAGTATTATTTACAGTATTGTTATGCCGAGCTGTGACATAACAGTTGTCCCCCATTTTAAATTTATTGGATTTTTTATCGATATAACTACTTTAAGTGATTTAGGAGATATTTCTTACAACATTGTCTCTGGATCTGCTACATCAATCGAAGTGCTGCCTATTGAGACATACTTGGAAGAAACAATGATTTGGGCCAGTGAACCAATAATCATTGAAATAATGGCCAACTCCTACTCTGAAAATATTTCTTTAGTTCTTGATACTCTCACGTCAACTGCTTATAGCCCAATTAAGGAAGTCTACAACGTAAATAATTTAATAATTACTTGGGATGCCATTAGTGAATTATATATATATTTAACTAATATATATGTAACTAATAATTAAAATAAAAACCCGAGTAAACTCGGGATTATTCACTTTTGGTGGAGCCGGCGAGAGTTGCACTCGTGTCCAGAGAAGGTTCCACAATAACATCTACAGCTTAGATGATATTAAGATCTTCATGACCAACTTGATATCATCGAACTGTTGATCACTAGATGAACTTAATTTCGCGATAAGGTAACCCATCAACTTCTTAAAGCTATTCCTTTGGTATGACACATGACTCAAGCGTGAAGGAAGAAAACCTTGAGGTGCGCGTCGCCCAACCCTATTGGCTGGATTCTATGTCGAATGCTAAATTAAGCAGCGGCGTATGAAACACGTGTTGTGTTTCTCATATAACTGTTGTCAGTTATTTTTTTGTTGGTGATTAAGTCACCACTCTGCTGCAGTTAAAGCCAAACAATCATCCCTGTCGAAACTAATTCGACCCCAGATTTTTGGTGTAGCATTATGATAAAGAAAATAAACAGTTATATCAATATAAATCCACAATAAGTCCACTCTTTTTTAAAATTATAGTTAATAATTTGAAAACGATATTCATTTTATGTATCATAGTAGCATTATGAGTAAAGACAAAAGAAAAAACAAAAAGAACAATCCTAATGCAGGCAAAGTAAAAGCTGCTATTGGATTCTTCTTCAAAACATTATTTAAAAACGAAGGCGCCATCGAAGGCGGTGTTAAAAAACCTTGGTATCCAGCAGTTATCATTGGATTAATTGCAGTTTTAGTTTCTGTAATTCCAATGTTTGTTCAAAGAGCTAGAGTAAATGGTCGTGATTTTATTAATGGCCAATACAATTATGGTTTTGATGTTGCTAGTGAAAAATTCGTCGCAGCATTGGAAGACAAAAACTTCTCACTTATTGTTAAAGATGGTGATTCCGGAAAAACATTAGATGTTAAGTTAGAAGATTGGGATGCTGCATTTACTGAAACAGATGCTAGAGGTTTCCACAGATTCAAACACATTAATAACGATAACGCTATTGATTTTGAAGCTTATTTCATCCCAAACAAAATTACTAACGAAGTCTTAGGACATATCGGAAGTAATATTCCTAATGAGGACGGAACATTCTCTGCAAGAAAATCATCATTCTTAGTCTTCTCACCAACCGAAATGGTTGTAAGTTTATATAAACCAGGTACAACAAGTGCTGTTAGCTCAATTCGTGGTGACTATGCTTTATTTGATTCTGGTTATGACTTCAGAAGTATCGGTAAAGTTACAATTAATGGTGCGGAAGTTACATCAAAAACATATACCGCTGAAAACTATGGCAAATATAGAGAACTTGTTTTTGAAAACTGGAAAACATTCTTTGATAAATCCTACTATAACAACAAGGTGACAATGCTATGGTCCACTACAGGTATCTTATTAGGCGTTAACGCTGCAATCATTGTCTTCATGGGTTTAATGGTTTTCTTACTTACCAGAGGAAAACAAAATAACTGGAAAGGTATTATTACTTTCTGGAACGCACAAAAGACTTCATATTGGGCTTCTTTAGCTCCTGCGATTCTATCTGTAGCATTAGGATTCTTAATGAGTTCATTTGCACAAATCGCATTTGTCTTATTAATGGGTATGAGATCAATGTGGATGGTTATGAGACAACTCGCTCCAACAAATCCTATTCCACCAACCATTGTGGAACCTGTTAAAAAAGAATCAAAGATTTTCAATGCAAAATCTAAACCAGTTAAAAACTAATTAATAATTAATATAAAAGACTCGCACGCGCGAGTCTTTTTTAATCACCATAATCTGAACCACGTGACTTATCATCAATTAAGATTTTTAATCTATCTGATACATCAGTAAATTCGTAATAAATGAAATCTTCTTTATCAATAAATGGATGCTCATAATTGTAAACAAAGACAACCTTTTTATTTTGTTTAACAATTTCCTTCATTTCATTAATGAATCTATCAAATTCACTGGGGAATATGTCCTTAAAATACTTTAATTGGGTATAAAACGCAGACTCAACATAGAACTCTTCACCACTGTCTAATAAATAGACAGGTTCATGAGGGTATATTGGGTCTACCTTAGTCTTTAAATCACTAAACGCTTCAATCTTTGCCATAATTATTTAATTGGATTAACTCCACAAGATACTATATCAAATTGACTTGCACATTGAATATTAATTTTTGAAACATCAAGATGTCTTTTCTTATAAACCTTCTTGTGGGTTTTCATAACCATATCGTGATTATTAGATTCTAAAGATATATGTGCGTAAATAATATCCTTAGTATTTGGACCCACTAAATCACATAAGTAGTTAGCGGAATCTACATTGGATAAATGACCCTTATCACTAGCGATTCTATTAATTAAATATATAGGTCTTCCTGTTTCTAATAACATTTGATAATCATAATTTGATTCAAACACATAATATGTAGCGTTACTAAGTATAGGAAACGCTTCATTTGGTAAATATCCTGTATCAGTAACATACGCTAACTTTTCATCATCTGCTTCAATAACAAATCCTAATGGATTAATAGCGTCATGTGCAGTCCTAATAGGAGTTATCTTAAAACAAGATATTGTAAATGTATTAAATGGTTCAATATCTATGCAATTAGAAGCATCATATGAGCCTTTGCCACAATAAATTGGTAAAGGAGCTAGATAGTTGATTCCTTTAGTGTGATCACTATGATCGTGTGTTAAAAGCATGGCTTCTATATCCATTAAACCTTTGCCTATTTTATTTAATCCTTCTTTAAGTGATTTA
>CACYJD010000056.1 GCA_902774655.1 uncultured Erysipelotrichaceae bacterium
TATTATCAATTGATTTAACTATATTACTTTTTTGGAAGTCGTTATGAGATAAAACGAGTTTATCATTACTAAGATATTCGCGTTTTTCATATAGGTTCTCGGCTATTTTGGAATATTCTTCGCTGTTTTCAAACCCTAGACCTTGTCTTTCTTTTTCGAAGGCCAATAGTCTATCGAATGGGTTATAGTCTTTCTTTGAAAGTACCTTTGACGAATGTAAGATTTTTAAGATTCGTGCGACTTCGTTAATATCATAAGTCTCAACATTGTTTAATGAATCGCCTTCAATAAACTCATTGATTTTAATTCCTGTTTCAGGATTGAAATAAAAATTATTAGATGTAATGCCTAAATCTATAGTAATTTGTTGGTTTTCCTTTTCAAGTTCGCGATCAACCATCTCATTTGCTTGCTCGGTTGGTAAATATAATACGTATTGTTTGTGGGACTTATCTAGGGAATTATTCATCATTCCACCTAAAAGTTTTTTGATGACTTTGAATCCCATATCTGGGAATGTTTGATTTAAAAAATATTCAACTGATTTCATTATTTAGTGGCCTTCTTACTATATTTTACATAAATATCATGGGTAAGTTTGTAGAATAGATGTTCTTTTTTAAGAATTCGTTGAATTGCGAATTTACCTGATGATAATGCGATAGGTAAACCTCCAGGCATTTGTGTCCATTGACCAGACACGTAGAAGTTTTTAAGACCTTTGATTTTACCATTATGCATTAACATTTGACCTTTTGGAGTGCACGCAAAAGGCATATACGCACCATGATATGCGTTTGTGTATCTATTAAATGTTGCAGGTGTAGCAACATCAATACATTCGATTGAGCTTTCTAAAGAAGGAAACTTCTCACATATCTTTTTAGCGATGGTGTTAGCGAGAGCCTCTTTTTCCTTATTATATTCTTCTTTATTTTTATATAAGAATTCCCAGTGCCTATAGTCGTAGTCAGTTTGATGGACTAAAACATTGATAACGGTTTTACCATTTTTAATAAATTTCTCATCGTAAGAGTAGTCACGAATTTTAATGCAAGTTTGCATTGTGTTACCCACTAAAAACTCTTCGGTGTCGAATTCATAGGTTTCTGTAATATTCAAAGATTTCATTGCTTCTGCATCGACAGTGTATGAAGCATAAACACATGAAGGAGCGGGGTATATATGGGGTTTTTTGTATCTTTTGAATAATCCGTTATCAAAATAATGGCTTTTCAAAAGATGCTCTAGTGTCTCGTGAGTGTCACATGAAGCGATAACATAATCAGCTTTAACAAAATCACCATTTTCAAGTAAAACACCAATAGCTTTTTTGTTTTCAATTACAACTTCTTTGACAGTTTTATTTAAATGGATTTTTCCACCTAAAGATTTGTATTTATTAACGATTCTTCTAGTCATATAGTCAGAACCATTTTTTGGAACACCACCATTCCCCACACATACAGTGCCATAAGCATAAAGCTTATTGTGGAGGTTTGAGTCACCTTTAATTATGTTACAAATAGCCTTACGAATAATCGGAGATTTGAACTTTTTAGCATATTTTTCCGGTGAAGTAATGCTAGCGTAAATTAAATCTGGTAGATAAGGGATTATCCTAAATCCAACTTTCATCAATTTTACAAAACCCATGTTACTGATTGGTAAGTCTAATGGAAGTGGTAAATTTTGAATTGAAACAATCAAATCACCAAATTTACGAATTTGCTTTTCGTCCTCAGGAGAAATAGCAATTAATTCTTCTTCTAATTTATTAATATTTGTCCATAAAGCAATAGGAACTCCATCGCATTCAATAGTTCCAAAGTTATCTGGATGAATAATATCTTCTTGATCAAAGGCATCAACATCATGCCACATTTCATTTAATTGGGTGCCTTCTTTAGTTCCGGTCATCCAGTGAATGCAGCCATCAATCCAATATCCTTTTCTATTCCAAGAAACGCAAAGACCCCCTGGAACAGGGTTCTTTTCATATATTTCGGTGTCGAAATCATTCTTTTGGCCATAAATACCACTTGCTAAGCCTGATATACCTGCACCGATGATAATAATTTTCTTTTTACTAGTCTCGTTTTGCACATTTATATAATAGTCACTTTTGACTAGAATTCAAAAAATATGTATGTAAAGAGACAGATAAGAAGACGAAATAGTAAAAAAACTCTCAAATCTTTTAAGATTTTACACTTGTTATTAAACTCATACTTTGTTAATATTTCCTAGCAACTTTCTTTAAGCACGATAGAGGCTTAAGGCGGAAGGAGTTAGATTATGAAAAAAGGTATTCACCCACAAAGTCACAAGGTAACAGTTACATGTGTATCCTGCGGTGCAACATTCGAAACACACACCACAAGCAAGGAATTACACGTTGATACCTGTTCAAATTGCCACCCATTCTACACAGGCAAACAAAGATTTGTCCAAAATGATGGTAGAGTTGACCGTTTCAATAAGAAATACGGTATTAAATAATAGGGTATTAATTGTAATTAATAAGATAAATCCACTTCGGTGGATTTTTTCTTACCCTTATATGCTGATATAAGATATAATCTTAATTAAGAATATAATTAGAGGTACGGAAATGAACAGAATCACAAAGACAATTCTATCCTTAGCTGCACTTGTTACTTTTGTTACTGGTTGCAGTGAGCAACCTGATACTCCACCAGATCCAGACTATGTACCTGTTGAATCAGTTGATATTAATCCCAACCAACTAAGTTTAAAAGTTGGCGAGACATATAACTTGACCGCAACAGTTTTACCTGAAATAGCAACCACCAAATCTTTGTCTTGGGTTTCTAATAATCCAAGCAAATTGAGTGTAGATCAAAATGGCCACATAGAGGCTATCTCCGAAGGAGAGTTTACTGTTACTGCCACTAGCACAGCTCATAAAGATATAAGCGACTACTGCACTGTGACAGTAAGCGATAGTGAAATTCCACCAGTTGATGATGATTATTATGCTTCAATAAAAGACACAGATACAGGTTTAACTTTGCTAAATAAATTAAAAGCGCTGAATAAATCAAAAAGAGAATCAACTGTTGGTTATGATTCAATGGGCACAACTCCTAGTGGAATGTTCAAATATACCGATTATGATCCCGCAACTGTTCAATATGATACAAACGGCCAACCTTATGGAACTAGACTAATTTCATTCTATTCAGGAAATAGCGCTGTAAGTGGACTGAATAGAGAGCATGTATGGCCTAAATCTCATGGTGGTAATCTTGTTGATAAAGATATTCATATGACTAGACCTTGCTTAAACGCAGAAAATGGGTCTAGGGGTAACTCGTTTTATGTTACTGGTATGAAAGACGGTTCTAAAGGTTGGGACCCTGCTGCTGAAGACTTTGGCAAAGCTGATTATCGTGGAGATTCTGCAAGAATCATATTCTATTGTGTTCTTGCCGATTTTAGTGACTTCCCTTCTAATTATTTAGAAGAACCAGCAACAGTAGAAAAAGCCTCTCGATTAACGTTGGTTGATGTCAATTCACACGATAGTACAAATAGCAATAGAGACAACTTAATGGGCAAGCTTTCTAATCTACTTGAATGGAATAACACATATCCTGTTCAAGACAGGGAGCAAAGAAGAAATTCAGGTGCTGAATACCTACAAGGCAACCGTAACCCATTTATTGATCACCCAGAATATGCTTGCAGAATTTGGGGATTGTATAACAATAATACAAAGACCGCTTGCGGTCTCGCATAGATTTGGAGATTTATATATGAAGAAAAAGTTTTATATCACCACGCCAATATATTACCCAAGTGCGGAAGCACATATTGGGCACGCATATTGCACAACAATTTGCGATATTTTAGCTCGATATAAACGAATGCGTGGTGTTGAAACTTATTTCTTAACTGGTACTGATGAGCACGGTGAAAAAATCCAAAAGAATGCTGCTTTAAAAGGAGTAACGCCTCAAGAATTTGTTGATGAAATAGCAGGTAAATTCCAAAACTTATGGAAAGCTATGAAGATTTCAAATGATGATTTCATTAGAACCACTCAAGATAGGCACGTTAAAGTAGTACAAGACGTATTTACTAAACTATATAACAATGACGATATTTACCTTGGTAAATACGAAGGATGGTATTGTACACCATGTGAATCTTTCTGGACTGACACACAAGTAGGGGAAGAACATCTTTGTCCTGACTGCGGTAGACCAGTTCACAAAGCTAGTGAAGAGGCATATTTCTTTAAAACAAACAAATACTTACCTGAATTATTAAAAATCATGGATGAAAATCCTAAATTTATTCTTCCTTTGAATAGAAAGAATGAAATGATGAATACTTTCATCAAACCAGGATTAAATGATTTATGTGTTTCAAGAACATCATTTGATTGGGGTATTCAAATTAGAGAAAATCCTAAACATATTATTTATGTTTGGATGGACGCTTTAACTAACTATATTAGTGCTCTCGGATATGATTCAGATGATGAATCTAAGTTTAAAAAATTCTGGGAAGATCCAGATTGTGAAATTGTTCATATCGTTGGAGCAGATATCTCTAGATTCCACGTTATTTACTGGCCAATGTTTTTAATGGGTCTAGGTTTAAGAGTCCCTGACAGAGTATTTGTTCACGGTTTATTAGATTTAAATGGCGAAAAGATGTCTAAATCTAGAGGAAACGTAGTTTCTCCTCTCCCATTAATTGATAGATATGGTGTTGATACAGTTAGATGGTATCTCGCTAGAGAAATGACATTTGGTAGTGATGGTAGATTTTCTCCTGAACTATTCGTTGATCGAATTAACATGGACTTAGCGAACAACTTCGGTAACTTAGTTAATAGAACAACCTCAATGATTAACAAATACTTTGAAGGTAAAGTTCCTGCAGTAACTGAATTAAATGAAAGAGATAAAGCACTTAAACTCGCTACCGAAACAGCTTTAAGAGCATACGAAACATATTTTGATGACTTAAAAGTTACTGAAGCTTTAGTCGAAGTTACTGAATTATTAAACAAAGCAAATAAATATATTGAAGATTCCACTCCATGGACATTGTCCAAAGAAGGTAGAGTCGATGAACTTGCAAACGTAATGGCTTTGTTAACAAACGTCATTATCGTTGCAACAAAGATGATTTCGCCAGTTTTAGTTGAAACAAGTGAGAAGGTTTTTGACTTGTTCCATCTATCAAAAGAGCAGAGAACCTATGATTTAAATTACGAATTCTGCCCATTCACTGGTAATGAAGTTACAAAAGCAACAGCGTTATTCCCTAGACTCGACGCTGAAACTGAAACCGAATATATTCACTCATTAGCAAAACAATAGGGAGGTAAACCTATGTGCCTAAAAGCTGGTAAAAAGTTATTTATTAAATTCATGATAAATAACGACACAAAACTACTTAAAGGCAAAAAGTCTTTTGGAGATTTTAATATCGCTAAAGATTTAAACTACGCTAATGA
>CACYJD010000057.1 GCA_902774655.1 uncultured Erysipelotrichaceae bacterium
ACTTCTTTGAAGTCTTCTTTACTAGGTTTAGCTACACCGATATTCATTTCTTTATAGCATTGAAAAGCATCGCCGTTAATTATTTCGGCGTTAATCTTTTTTGCTAATGATAAAGCATCACTAGATTTCCCACTACAAGTTGGTCCGGTAATAACTAGAATCATAACAATATCTTATTCTAAAATTGATTTTACTTCATTAAGTAAATCAGTAACTTCTTCTTTTAATGCTTTGTAGTTCACCACTAAAGGATGATTCTCGTACTTTGATAGTATTTCTTCATAATTCGATTTACTTATTTTATATGCTTCATCATTAGCAAAATTATTTGTCATTTCTTTTTTATATTTAGTAAGTAATTTATCAAAAGAGGCGAGTTCCTCATTGTTTTCTACTTGCTCTTTGATATTTAAATACTCTTTAACCAATGGTAAAGAAAAAAGAGATTCTTTAACAAGTAATAAATCTCTTTCGACATTATTCATTAACAAGTTCTCCTATTAATGAATATAAATGTGATTCGTTGATTTTAACTTTAACAATTTCTCCAACTAAGGAAATGTCACCTTTAAAGTGAACAAGTTTATTTTTCTCGGTGTAACCAGATAAGAATTCAGGATTCTTTTCACTTGGTCCATCCACTAAAACATCATACGTTTTGCCTATCATAGCATCGCTACTAGGTTTAATTACCTTTTCTAATTCTTTAACGAGTTCTTGGAAACGTTTTGATTTTTCTTTAGGAGTTACGTTATCTTCAATTGCTGCTGCAGGAGTACCCTTTCTAGGTGAATATATGAATGTAAAGGCGCTTTCATATTTAACATATTTAACCATCTCAACAGTCTCAAGGAATTGCTCATAAGTTTCATTAGGAAAACCAACAATAATATCTGTTGAAAGTGCAACACCAGGAATTCTTTTTCTAATTGTATCGACAAGTTCCTTATATGTTTCAGCGGTGTATTTTCTATTCATTAATTTAAGTACTTCAGTAGATCCGCTTTGAACTGGAAGGTGAATGTATTTACAAATGTTATCGTATTTAGCAATTGTATCAATTAGCTCAATTGAGAAGTCCCATGGATGAGAAGTTAAAAATCTCACTCTTGGAATTCCAAGTTCTGCTACTTTTCCTAATAGCTTGGCGAAAGTTGTTCCGTCTTTAAAATCTTTGCCATACGAATTAACATTTTGGCCTAAAAGTGTAATTTCTTTATAGCCCTTATTCTTTAAATCTAGACACTCTTTTAAGATGTCTTCCATCTTTCTAGAACGCTCCTTGCCTCTGGTGTAAGGAACAATACAATACGTGCAGAATTTATCGCATCCATAAGCGATGTTTACAAACGCTTTATAGCTAGATAGTCGCTTATTTGGGAGATTTTCTTTAATTTCTTCACTACTAGATTTAACGTTTACAAGGCGTACATTTTTCTCAATTACTTCTGCCATCATTTGAGGCAATTCTTGAATATTATGTGTGCCAAAAATTAAATCAACGTGTTTATATTTATCTAATACAAAATCAATTATGTGTTTTTGTTGAACCATGCAACCACAAACAGCAATTAGTTTAGTTTTATCAGCTTGCTTAATCGCCTTTAGGTTACCGATTTGTCCAAATACTTTTTGTTCAGCATTTTCTCTAACTGCGCATGTATTAAGAATAATGACATCTGCTTTTTCAATTTCACTAGCCTTAGTTAAGCCTGCTTTTTCAAGCATACCTGACATGTTTTCTTCATCAACATAGTTGGCTTGACATCCAGATGTATGAATAAAATATGTTCTGCCTTTTGCGTATTCTAAAACTGATTGAGGTATCACAATCTCATCATAGTTATACGCAAAAGTCATTCTGCGATCTCTTGCTTTAGATAAATCAGGTGTGGATTCAACTAAAATCTTAGCCATTATTTTTCTCCAAAGAGTTTAATGAGGAATATTTCCTTACATTTACGAGTATCGTTATCAATATCAATAACTACTCCATTAACCATAGGCGTGTCGTCTTCATCAATAGTGAATCTAGACATTTGACCAAATATTGTTTTGTCGATAACTGAGTTTTTCTCAAAACCAATAACACCATTAGCAGCGCCACACATACCAACATCTGTGCAATAAGCTGTTCCATTTGGAAGTATCTTTGCGTCATTTGTTTGAACGTGAGTGTGAGTTCCTAAAACTGCGGAAACTACCCCATCAAAGACATAAGCAAAGCAGATTTTTTCGCTACTTGTTTCACCATGATAATCAACAATATGAATTGAGTCTTCATCACCAATTTCATCAAGTAACTCCTTAAATGAAACGTATGGGCTAACGACTTCTTCTTTCATAAAAGCACTGCCCATTACGTTAGTGACTCTTACCTTCACATTATCGACATCAAAGCAAATTGAGCCGACTCCCTGTCTATAATTGGTTAAATTAATAGGTCTAATTAGACAGGTTGTGTCATCAATATAATCATCAATATTGTCTTTAGAATGGTAATGATTGCCTAATGTGATACAATCGATTCCCATATCAATAAGCTCGTTATAATGCTTTTCAATTAATCCTTTTCCATGGGTGGCGTTTTCTCCATTGGCAATAACAAAATCAATGCGATATTTATCAACCAATTTATCTAGGAAAAGGCGAACTGAATTTCGCCCTATTTTCCCAACGATATCACCAAGGAAAAGAATTCTCATAATTATTTTGCTGTTTCTGTAGCGCGGTATTCCCTAATAACAGAAACTTTGATTTGACCTGGGTAAGTCATTTCAGTTTCGATTCTTTCCTTGATGTCTTTAGCGAGTTTATAAGCTGCTAAGTCATCAATCTTTTCTGGGACTACCATAACACGAACTTCTCTACCACTTTGCATAGCAAAGCATTGATAAACACCTTCGTAGGATTTACAAATATCTTCGAGTTGTTCAATACGTTTAACATAGTTTTCAAGAGTTTCACTTCTTGCACCTGGTCTAGCAGCACTTAAAGTATCAGCGGCTTGAACAAGGTTAGCGATGATGTATTTAGATGGAACATCACCGTGGTGAGATTCAATTGAGTTAATAACAACATCAGGTTCACCATATTTTTTGGCTAATCTACTACCAAGTTCAACGTGAGAACCTTCTTGTTCGAAGTCAACTGCTTTACCAATATCGTGAAGTAAACCGGCACGTTTAGCGAGGTTTGCATCCATGCCAAGTTCAGCGGCCATAATGCCACTTAAGTAAGCAACTTCCATGGAATGATCAAATACGTTTTGGCCAAAAGATGTTCTAAATTTAAGTCTACCAACATAGTAAAGTAATTCTTTGTTGATTCTTGGTAAGCCAAGTTTAAAGGCAGCTTCCTCACCATATTTTTGAATTTGAGCATCCATTTCAGCTTGAACTTTAGCAACAACTTCTTCAATTCTTCCAGGTTGAATACGACCATCTTTAACTAAGATATCTAGAGTTCTAGTTGCAATTTCTCTTCTAATAGGGTTAAAGCAACTAACTGTAATAACTTCAGGTGTATCATCAATAATTAAATCAACACCTAAGAGTTGTTCTAATGAACGAATGTTTCTACCTTCACGTCCAATAATACGACCTTTCATTTCATCGCTTGGAAGAGCGACAACTGAAACGGTTCTTTCACTAACTTCATCTTGTGAATATTTTTGAATAGCTAAAGAAAGAATATTTCTTGCTTCTTCCTCAGCCTTATCTTTGGCTTCTTCTTCGCTATTTTTCATATATAAAGCGATTTCTTTAGTCATTTTTGATTCAACACGTTTAAAGATTTCATCTCTAGCTTCATTAACTGAAAGTTGAGCGACTTTTTCTAATTCAACAATAATTGAATCAATCTTTTCTTGAAGAACAGCTTCCTTTTTATCGCATTCTTTAAGTCTACGATTCAAAGTTTCATTCTTTTCTTCTAAGATATTTTCTTTTTGTAAAAGAGCATTATCTCTTCTATCAATATTTTGTTCTCTTTGAGAAAGTTTGTTTTCCATCTGTGCAACAGTGGCTTTTCTTTCTTTGATATCTTTTTCAGCTTCTTGACGAAGTTCAAGAACAGTTTGTTTTCCATCAATTTGAGCGTTCTTTCTAATTTGCTCTGCCTTGATTTCGGCATTTTTTAAAATCTTTTCTGCTTCATTACTAGCGCGTTTAGTTTTAAAAAATGGAATAAGCATAAACGCTGCGATTCCACCACCAACGCCAACAAGTAAAGCAACAATGATTAGAATAACCCATACTACGTCTGGCATCATTGTTTCCTCCTTCTATATCGAAACGGCATTCAAATAGAATACCTATAATTAAGTTATTACCTCATAATCAAAACTAGGGGCTTGATTAGATATATAATTAACGGCTAAGCCGATAAAGAGATTTATAGTAAATCTATGGTAATAAGTACCCAGCGGTACGCTATAAGTATAACAAAATAAATTTGTTAAAAAAAGAATAACTCTTATAAATACAAAAAGAGCCGACTATATAGTGTTTATTTAGTAAAAAAGGCTGCCGAAGCAGCCGATTTGTTACATCTCTCCAGTAGTAATTTTTTGCAATAATTCTTCTTTGAGATCAGGGTGTGATTCAAGATACTTTTTAGCAGCATCTTTACCGTTAGCGAATCGATTTCCATCGTATTCATACCAACTTCCTGTTTTCTTTATGATTCCTAATTCAGAACCAATCTCAAGAATCTCACCATTCTTATCAATTCCTTTACCGTAGATAATATCGATCTTAGTTGTTTTAAATGGTGGTGCGACTTTATTCTTTGTAATTTTAACAGTGACTGTATTGCCAACAATATCACTACCATCTTTAAGCGCATCACTTCTACGGATATCAATTCTAATTGATGCGTAGAATTTAAGCGCTCTACCACCAGTCGTGGTTTCTGGATTTCCATAAAGCACTCCGACTTTTTCTCTTAATTGGTTAATAAAGATAACTGTACATTGTTTTTGGTTTAAAACACCTGCAAGTTTTCTCATAGCTTTAGACATAAGTCTAGCTTGTAAACCAACAGAGCTATCTTCCATATCTCCATCAATCTCCGCTTGTGGGACAAGCGCTGCGACAGAGTCTACGACAATAATGTCAAACGCTCCACTATTAGCTAAGATTTCAATATCAACACCTAAGTTACGAGCGTACACAGGATCAATAGAATGTTCAGCATCCACAAATGCTGCTCTACCACCCTTCTTTTGTGCTTCTGCAATTGCAGATAACGCTAAAGTGGTTTTTCCACTTGATTCAGGACCATAGATTTCTACAATCCTACCTTTTGGATATCCTCCAATACCTAGTGCAGCATCCACTAATAAAGATCCACTAGAAATAGCGTCTTTATCTACGGTTGGACGATCTCCAAGTTTAATGACACTTCCCTTGCCGTACGTCTTTTCAATTTGACTAATAGCGTCAGTAAGAATGTCATTGCTTTCATTTTGTAAATTTTCTTTTTTAGCCATTTTGACCTCCCTACTTTTTCTTACCCTTCAAATTTAAAAAACGCGACAAATTAAATATTATTTTTAATAAGTTGAACCATATGAAGCATAGCTTCATTTCTAATCTCATTTCTATTACCATTTAGATTAAGTTCATAGGCACGCACGCTACCCGCGTAAGCAAGTCCTATATAGCATCTACCAACTGGTTTTCCTCCAGGTTCACATGTAGGACCAGCATTGCCTGTAATAGAAATGCAAATATCAACATTAAGTAATTTCTGACCTTTACTTGCCATTTCTAATGCAACTTCTTCACTTACAACACCATGGTCAGAAATTATCTTAGGGTTGATACCAAGTAGTTTTACTTTTTCTTCGACCGCATAAGTTACTAATCCGCCTTTAAATACTTGCGAAGCACCAGGAACACTAGTAAAACTACTTGCGAAAAGACCACCGGTCATTGATTCAACACTACCGAGTGAGAGTTTCTTTTCGACTAATAATTTGAGTAATTCTTCCATCTATTTAACGACTTTAATGTTTTGTTTAACGTAAATTACACCGGAGACTATGCTCATAATTGTGGCTAAATACATAAAAATGTT
>CACYJD010000058.1 GCA_902774655.1 uncultured Erysipelotrichaceae bacterium
TATGCACTTCCCCAAGGGGAGAACATTCTTGCAGGATCATGAGATTCAAATAAATGATCACCATCGAAATTAAGTAATGCCCATTCGTCATTAGCGAAGTGAGCAGGAGCGAAATCAAGAATAACACCGATACCAGCTTGGTGAAGTCTATCAACAAAGCTCATTAATTGGAATGGGTTGCCATATCTAGAATCTACTGAATAGAATCCGGTACCTTGATATCCCCAAGAACCATCGAATGGATATTGGGTAATAGGCATGATTTCAACGTGAGTATAGCCAAGTTCTTTAACGTAAGGAATAAGATAATCTGCAACTTCTTCATAGGAAGGATTGCGACCATCAACTAAGCCTTTCCAAGAACCGATGTGCATTTCATAAATTGATAATGGTTTATCGAAGTTTCTATCACGAGATTTTAAGAATAAATCATCGTGCCAAATGAAATTACGATAATCAAATAATCTAGAACATGTTCCAGGACGTAATTCACTAAAGAATGCAAAAGGGTCGGCCTTATCGACATATTTGCCTTCAGCGTTTTTAAAATGGAATTTGTAGGATTGATATTGATTTAAGCCAGGAATAAAAACCTCCCAACAACCAGAGTCATCGACTTTGGACATTTTGTTGGCGCCAACATCCCATCCGTTCCATTCTCCAATTACAGAAACATCTTCTGCTCTAGGTGCATATAAGCGAAAAGTAACGCCGTTCTTGCGGCCTTTCTTTTCAAAGTGGGCTCCAAAGTAGGTATATGCGTCCATGCATTGGCCCATTAAGTAATCGTATAAAATTCCGTATGCCATGATGCTTATATTATATATAAAGAAAAGAGCAAAAATAAAGATACCAAGACTAAAAATTTAAGATTTTTGGAACTTTTGTCTCAAATACTTGACTATATAGCAGTTTTTTAATGTTGCTGTTCTATTATTCATTGTTGAAAATTGGCATTTATATTTTTATAATTCATTCGAAACGAGGTTGCAAAATTATGGCAAAAGTTATGGCAGTTAATGCTGGTAGTTCAAGCTTAAAGTTTAAACTTTATGAAATGCCAGAAGCTAAAGTTATTTGTTCAGGTAACGCTGAACGTATTGGACACGAAGATGCAATTTTTGGCATCAAGTACAATGGTGAATCATCCAAAGACATCGTCCCAATTCTTGATCATGAGAGAGCTGTTGAGTTATTAGCAGACGCTCTTATCAGTAAAGGAATCATCAAATCGATGGACGAAATTGTCGCAATTGGACATAGAATCGTTCAAGGTGGTAAATATTTCTCCAAGAGTGTTTTATTTGATAAGAAAACTGAAGATTTAATTGAATCTTTAATTCCACTCGCTCCACTTCACAACAGAGCACATTTAGTTGGATTTAGAGCTTTCAAAAAATATCTTCCTGATGTTACAAGTGTTGCAGTTTTTGACACCGCATTCCACCAAACAATGGAAGAACAAGATTACTTATTCCCAATTCCATACGAATACAGTGTGAAATATGACTGTAGAAGATATGGCGCACACGGAACTTCTCATCAATATTTATCTAGAGAAGGCCTTAAATATCTTGAAGGTGTTGAACATCCAAGAATCATCTCTTGCCATATTGGCTCAGGTGCATCCATCACCGCTATTAAAGATGGTAAGTGTGTTGCAACTTCGATGGGCTTATCTCCACTTGGTGGAATTATGATGGGAACTAGAACTGGTGATTTAGACCCAACAGTTATGAATTATTTATGCCAATGCACTGGTAAATCAGTTGAAGAAATGTTCCAAATTTTCAATAAGAAGTCCGGTCTTTTAGGTGTAAGTGAAGTCTCTAACGACTCTAGAGATATCGCTGCAGCTATTGCTCAAGGTAATAAACTCGCTATGTTAGCAGACACTATGTTTGTGAGAAGAGTTTGTGACTTTATTGGTCAATACTTTGTAAGACTTGGAGGAGCGGATTTAATTATCTTCTCCGCAGGTATCGGTGAAAATGGTCCTGATTTTAGAGAAAAAGTTTGTAAAGAACTCGAGCCATCATTAGGCGTTAAGATTGATCCAAGTAAAAATGATGGACTTAGAGGCAAAGAAGCACTCATTTCAAAACCAGATAGCAAGATTAAAGTTGTCGTCATCCCTACCGATGAAGAATTAGTCATCGCCCAAGACGCTTACTCTTACTACCTCGCAAAATAACAAATCTTATCCAATTAATAGGGTAGTTAATCTGCCCTATTTTTTATATCAATGTTAAAAACGCTATATTTTCTTTATAATATAAGGCAGAAGGGTCGACTATTTATGATTGGCCTAGCAGTTTATCTAGGCTTAAGAAATAAACACAAAGATGAAAAGGTCAAAAACAAAGTATTAATATGGTCCGCTATATTAATGGACGGTTTTGAAATACTAAAGTTTATTATTGTTTGCACTAGAGAAGGCAGCATTGAGCCAATGAAAAGAATGCTTCCTTTATTCTTATGTAGCATTCAATTAATTACTATTCCACTAGCAGCATTCTCAAAAGGAAGAGTTAAGGAAGCAAGCATGGACTTTGTCTTTATCTTTGGCATTCTCGGTGCTGTTTTAGGTACTTATGGCGCAGGACAAAACTACAATGCTTATCCTGTACTTTCATTTGATAATGTTGTTTCTGGTTTAACCCATACAATTGCGGGATTCGCGTCACTATATATAGTAATTTCGGGATTAACGAGTATGAAACCAAAGAATATTTGGATTACTTTTACAATATTGATTTCTTTCTGTGTTGTAGCGTATATCGCCGATATTATTATTCCTTATAACTATATGTTCCTAATGAACCATGATGGAACGCCATACCAAATCTTCTACGATATGGTTAATGGAAACAAAGTTCTTTACCCACTAATTGTGGTGTTCTTGTTCCTGTTTTACGTATCAATTTTCTATCTTGTTTACTTCCTAATTAGAAAAGCAAAAGCGAAAAATAACTAAAGATTTATACTGAATTAGAGACTACCCAGCATATTTGGGTAGTTTTTTTGACTAATTTTCTTGACACATTTTTAAATGACTTAATAATATATATAACTTTTATAAGGAAAGGAGAAAAACTTATGAAATTCGCAAAAACACTTCCACTAGCATTGCTAAGTACTCTCTTACTAGCAGGTTGCGGTGAACAAGAAAATCGTCCAACAACATTAAAAGAAGTCTATGACGCCTTCGAAGATGGCGACATCGATGGTCAAAAAGTTGATAGCTACATCTTTGGTGGTCAAAATGGTGAAGCTCTTTTATCAAGTAAAGATGGACAATATAGTCAAGTTGATAAAACTCATGGTATCTACTATCCAATTTGGATGTGGGCTGAAGGTTTAGAGGATGAAGATTACGAGGAAAGAGTCTTTAAAGGCACAGAAAGTCAATCTTTCCAACGTTATGATAATGACATTATTGTTGCCTCCGAAGAAACCTCAATGAGAACCTTCAACAAAGATTATGATCCACAAGACGAGGATGACGATGGATTAACAAAGGACCCTACCAAAAACTTTACTGGCGTTGCCACTATTAACAAAACCGAAGAAGGAAAAATTGGTTATCACTATGTTAGAGACGATAAATTACGTCCTGAAATGACCAACTATAACTTCTACCAAGAAACCGAAAATAGCGAAGAAACACTTGAAAAAGTCTTTAGTGGCGCTGTAATGGGTGCTGAAGCCTACATGATTGCAACTGATACTTTCTCACAATTCAGTCAATACTCCACTGCGTGGGATGATATGACTCCTGTCGAATCATATAAGGCTAGTAAAGGTGAAGGAAAACTCAAATATCAATATGCTGGTGATCTTTGCATGGATTTATATTCTGCTGAAAGATTATGGGCATGGGAATATGCAGATGATGATGACAAGTACGAAGAACCATTAAATAAAACAACAGAAGAATATAATGGTATCTATGTTGATAGACGTATTCGTTTCTCTGTCGAACTCGAAATCGATTCTGAAGGTTTCTTAACATATATTAAGGCCACATACTTCTCTTATTGGACAAGATTATTACGTGACCCTAACTACACCGCTGCAGATGACCTTCCAGGTTACCCACTTGTTAATGATGATTTCACAGAAGATGATTTAGCTGCTCTTAAAGCTAGACTCTACGAACCAAAAACCATCCCAACAAGTGATGGTAAGGGTGAACAAAATAACGCATATTATGGTGGTTATGTTACAAGTAACCTTCCATATGAATATGACGAATTCACACTAAGTGGCGAATCACTTGGTGACTTCGAAGAATCTAAACTTCCAAGTCATGTTGGCATGCGTGATAACGATGGCACCGATGAAGGTGTATGGATTAACGCATTAGAATTATACGAAGAAGAGTTCTAATATTCTCTCTTGTAAATTAGCACTTCTTAATTGAGGTGCTTTTTTCTTGCTAGAAAAAGAAATTGTTGTTATATTACACTATTCTATTAAGGAGATAGTTATGAGAAAAGAGAAGATGCCCCTTGAACTAGCGGAAGAAGCCAAACCATTTGTAAGAAAATATAACAAACTTTACAAGATGATCGAAAAATACAACAAGATTGCTATTTTTAGGCATCAAAAACCTGACTATGACGCTCAAGGTTCTCAAATGGGTTTATATCATTTCTTAAAAGATAACTATCCAAATAAAGAAATCGTCTATGTTGGTGAAAACCATGTAACTTTAACTCCCAAATGCTTCCCAGTAACAATGGATGTCAAAGATGAGTGGTTTGATGAAGGTGTTTTAGCCATTGTATGCGACACTAGTGATAAGAAGAGAATTTCTGACACAAGATGGAAAAGAGCCGACTACCTAGTGAAAATTGACCATCATCCAGACGTAAATCATTATGGAAAAATCTCTATTGTTGATCCTAGTTTAGCTGCTGCAAGTGAACTAATTGCAAACTTCTGTTTATATGGTGTTTACAATAAAAATTTAGTTTTAAACCATGATGCTGCTGAATACTTATATATTGCCTTAGTGGGCGATTCAGGCCGTTTCCTATATGATTCTTGCACTGTTCA
>CACYJD010000059.1 GCA_902774655.1 uncultured Erysipelotrichaceae bacterium
ACATTACTCGACTATAACCGCGCAGGAACTCCATTAATTGAAATTGTTTCAAAACCAGAAATTAGAAGTGGCGAAGAAGCAATGAAATACGTTGAGAAAATCCGCTCAATTGTTGTTTTCAGCGGAGTTAGTGATGGAAAAATGGAAGAAGGAAGCTTACGTTGTGACGTTAATATTTCCTTACGTCCATTTGGAAGTGAGAAGTTTGGCACTAAAGTAGAAATTAAAAATATTAACTCAATCTCCCACATTCAAAGAGCGGTTGATTTTGAAATCGAACGTCAAACTAAACTCTTACTTAATAACGAAGAAGTTAGACAAGAAACAAGACGTTATGATGACGCTACAAAAGAAACAATTTTAATGAGATTAAAAACATCAGCAGTGGACTATAAATACTTCCCAGAAGCAAATATCCCACCTATTAAGTTGAGTGATGAATTTGTTAAAGAAGCTATTGATAGTTGCCCTGAACTTGCTGATAGCAAACTTAATAGATATAAAAATCAATTTGGTTTAAATGACTATGACGCAGGTTTATTAATCCAAGATAAAGACATTTCTATTTATTTTGATGACGCTGCTAAATTAACCAAATCATATAAGTTATTAGCGAACTGGATTAACGTCGATGTTAATGGTTATTTAAATAAAAATAACCTCAAGATTGGTGCGTTCCCAGTAAGCGCTAAAAACTTAGCAGAACTTGTTGATTTAGTTGCAAGTAATGATGTCAGTTCAAATCAAGCTAGAGAAATCTTTGCTAAGATGTGCGCTGATAAGATTAGTGCAGCAGATGCTAAGAAAGCTCTCGGTATTGCTTCACAAGTTTCAGATAATGACTTTATCTTAAAAGTTATTAATGAAGTTCTCGATGAGTTCCCTAACTCCATCGTTGACTATAAAGATGGTAAAGACCGTGCCTTAGGCTTCATGATTGGACAAGTTATGAAGAAGACCCAAGGTAAGGTTAACCCAAAACTTACAAGCGATTTATTGCTTGAAGAATTAAAAAAGAGGTAAGTATATGGCTAAAAAAGAAATTTTAGTAACTGGTGGACTTGGTTATATCGGTTCACATACTGTCGTGGAATTAATCAAAAATGATTATGTTCCTGTTATCGTTGATAACTTATGCAACAGCAAGACAGAAGTCTTAAACCGTATTGAAACAATCACCGGCGTTAGACCTGAATTTATTGAACTCGATGTTAGAGATGAAGCAGCTTTAGATAAAGTATTCAAAGCTCATCATATCTTCGCAGTTATCCACTTTGCAGGTTTAAAATCTGTTGGTGAATCAGTCCAAAAACCAGATTTATATTATGATAACAACATCGGTTCTAGTAATGTCTTACTTAAAGTCATGAAAGATAATGGTGTTAAGAATATCGTATTTAGTAGCTCCGCTACAGTTTATGGTGAACCTAAACGTGTTCCACTTTATGAAAGTGATCCAATTGGTGAAACCACAAACCCATATGCAGAAACTAAAGTTAGAATTGAATATATCTTAAAAGATCTCGCTAAAGAAGATCCATCAATGAATATCGCTATTCTTAGATACTTCAACCCAATTGGCGCACATCCAAGTGGCTTAATGGGTGAAGATCCTAGAGGTATTCCAAATAACTTAATGCCATACGTTACCCAAGTTGCAGTAGGTAAATTACCTCAATTACAAGTATTTGGTAATGACTATCCTACACCTGATGGTACATGTATTCGTGACTACATCCACGTTGTCGACTTAGCAATTGGACACGTAAAAACATTAATTAAATTAGAAGAAAAACCAGGATTAGTTATTTATAACTTAGGTACTGGTGTTGGTACTTCCGTTCTTGAATTAATTAATGCTTTCCAAAAAGCAAACAATATAAAGATTAACTATCGCATTGTTGGTAGAAGACCTGGTGACGTTCCAGAGAACTACGCTAACTGTGATAAAGCACTTAAAGAAATTGGTTTTAAAGCACAATATAACATTGTTGATTGCTGCCGTGATTCATGGAATTGGCAAAAGAAGAATCCACAAGGTTATAATGATTAATAAGGAGAAACTTATTTATGGCTAGAGAAATAGTTAAACAAACTTTTAGTGATGGTAGTGAAAAGCTTGGATACGCTTGGACAATTAAAGATCCTATCGCTAATGTAATTATCGTTACAGGTATGGCGGAAACCGCTATTAGATATGACGATTTTGCTAATTTCTTAAACAAGAATGGTTATGATGTCTTCTGTATCGATCATTATGGTCAAGGTTTAAACTGCCCTACAGAAGATATGTTAGGACACGTACCTCCATCATTCTTCTCTAAATCTGTTAAAGATATCGATAGCTTAGTTACTAAATGTAGAGTAAGTTGCTTACCAACATATATCTTTGCTCACTCAATGGGAAGCTTTATGCTTCAAGATTATATTCAACGTTTTACAGAGCACGTTAACAAAGTTATTATCTGTGGTACTGATGGACCAAACGATAAATTATTATTCTGGGCAGGTTACACAATCGCTAGACTCACTGTTCATAAGAAGAATAGAGAGAAACCTGGTACATTCTTGAATAAATTATCATTCGGTAGTTATAACAATCACTTCAAACCTACAAGAACCGAATATGACTGGTTAAGTAAGAATGAAGAAAACGTTGATAAATATATCGCTGATCCATACTGCGGATTTATGCCATCTAAAGGCTTCTATCGTGAATTCTTAAAAGGTAACAACCGTTTATTTAAGAGAAAATTCATTACTAAGATTAGAAAAGATATGTCTGTCTTATTAATCGCTGGTAAGGATGACCCAGTAGGCGCATATGGTAAAGGACCAACAGCGTTAGCGAAACTTTATAAGAAACTCGGACTTCAAGATGTCCAATTAAAACTATATGATGGCTTACGTCATGAAATCTTAAATGAAAAAGAACATCAAGTGGTTTATGACGATATCTTAGCCTTCTTAAAAGAAGAAAAGAAATCCGCTGAAGAATTTATTGGTAAATAATTCTATAGTAAACCAAATTAGGGGCCAAAAACTTGGCCCCTTTAAATTTATCTAAAAGGATAACAAAAGTCTCAAATATGCGACTTCCTATATGTTTTTTAGATAAATTAAAAGCCCTGGCAATAACCAGGGCACGTTCTATTTAGTGATTAGGATCTAGCTTTTACGAATCCGTTAACGATATCAGCGTAAGCATTAACTTGATCCATGCCTTCAGCGAAGATATACGCTTTTAGTTTTGGTTCAGTACCGGATGGTCTGATTGTTAATGTTGCATTATTTGGTAACCAATATTTGATAACGTTACTGCTTGGTAAATTAGCAGGTTCTTCGTGATCTTTATAATAGATAACTCCTTTTAAGATATCCATCTTGTGATCAACACCTTCTAATAAAGCTTCAAGTTCACCTCTACGGACATCTTCCATGAGCTTGTCCATGATTGATTGAGCGTTGATACCTTGGAAGTTGAAGTTGAGAGTGGCGGTCTTGAAATCACCAAATTCTTTATAAATTTCTTGTAATCTATCGTAGAGTGTTTGGCCGTTCTTTTGTGCTAAGTTAGCGGCTTCGCATAATAACATACATGCGTTAACGCCATCTTTATCTCTTACTTCTGGGTTAGAAACGTAACCACAGGATTCTTCGAAACCAAAGATGAATCTAGAAACGTCACTTGTTTCTTCAAGTTTTCTAACTTCGGAGCAAATCCATTTAAATCCTGTTAAGCATTCAACGTATTCAATGCCCCATTTCTTACACATAAGGTTAATCATATCTGTAGAAACAACAGTTTTAACCATGAATGGTTTTTCTGGAAGAGCACCATTAAGTTTACGTGCGTGATAAATGTAATCTAATAAGACAATAGCGACTTCGTTACCGGTAAGAATGATTGCTTCACCGTTTTGGTTAACAGCACAAGCACATCTATCTGAGTCTGGGTCAGTAGCGATTAATAAGTCTCTATTTTCTTTAAGTAATAAATCAATACCTAATTGAAGAGCTTCTTTGAATTCTGGGTTTGGATATGGGCAAGTAGTGAAGTTGCCATCTGGATTTCTTTGTTCTGGGACTACCATAACATCTTTGAATCCATCTCTTTCTAAAACAGTAGTAACTGAGCGTAAACCTGCACCATTTAGTGGAGTATATACTAGTTTTACGGTTCTAGGTGATTTATCTAGTGATTGTTTTAATGTGGATTCATAGTAGGATTGAATGAGTTCTTCATCGATCCATTTAATGAGTCCTTTTTTAATAAATTCTTCTGTATCACCAGTCTTAACATCATCAAAGATATCAATCTTTTGGATTTCAGCATAAACTGCATCAGCAGCTTCGGTGGTCATTTGGCAACCATCATTGCCATAGACTTTATAACCGTTATACATCTTTGGGTTATGACTTGCTGTTACGTTAATACCTGCATCGCAGTGGAGATATCTAACTGCGTAAGATAGTGATGGTGTAGGCATTAATTCTTTATAGATATGAGCAGTAATACCATTTGCTGCTAATACTGTAGCGGCTTCCAAAGCAAAGTCTCTAGAATTGTTTCTTGAGTCATATGCAATAGCGACACTACCTTTTTTAATATAATTTGCCATAGCTTGGGTGGCTCTACGAATGACGTATTTGTTCATTCTGTTGATACCTAATCCCATGATTCCTCTTAATCCGGCAGTACCGAATTTGAGATCATAGATAAAGCTATTAACAATATCTTCTTCTGAGAAGTTTTTGAGTTCTTCTAATTCAGCATTAGAAAGTGGGGAACGTTTTAACCAACGTTCATATTCTTTTTTAATCTTTTCGTCCATATTTAAAACCTCGATTATTATTTTAAATGATTTATTAGTGTGGTTTCAACAAGTTGAAAAAATATATTAAAAATTAATAATCAGTTTTACGTTTTCTTAAGAGTAAGACTGAGAGAGTTGAGACTGCTAAAGCGGTAGCAAAAATGAATAATAAATTTCTATTTTTATCATCATTAATCAATAGGTTCTCAAGTAAAATATTGCCACCTGGTTTATATGCATATTCATCATTAAATGTCGCCCAGGTTTCATATCTTTCTTGAGCAGCATTAAAACTGTCATCATCTTGGAAGGTTTTAATATATGCATCGCCCATGGCTAATAATTGTGTCTTAGCTTTTGAGAAGTAAGCATGTTCAGTATCATTACAATAACCTAAGCTTTCAGTATATGTATCTAAAAATAGATAATTATCAACAAATGCTTGGACATTTTCTTTTACTAAAGCGTAAAGTTGAACTGGATTATTTGTGTCGCCTGCATAACATGAGATATGAGAGCTATACATTCTCATAGTTCCACGAAGATTTTCGGTTGTATCAGTACAAACAATTTCAAATGAACCACCTGCCACAGTGATATCCCAATAGCATCTTGAATCTAACTTTTCTTTAGCTTTTAGTTGGTTACCGCTTGTACTTGGAGCGTATAAATATTTGTTATTACTATCTTTGAATGTATAGCCGTTTTCGCTAGTTCCGATAGTATAAATGGAATATCCAGTTGCTGGTGTAATATATTTGGAATCGATATCGCTAATAGTGGCTTCTTGAACATTTAAATAATTACCGGTTTCGTATGCGTCAGATACATAAACACCTGTATTATTTTTACCGGCTAAAATAACTTTAGTCCCATCCATTAGTTCATCTGAAGATGTAATTAATTTGAAGTTAGTTGGAGTAGTGATTACTTTTGCGGTAACAGTTATTTCACAAGTAGCTGAAGCTCCTTCAACCGAGGCGGTAATAGTCGCAGTTCCTGGGAACATAGCTCTTAATAGACCATCTTCATTTACTCTAACTACATGAGTGTCGCTAGAAGTGAATTCAACATTATCTCTATTTGACTTGGCTCTAAGTTGATAAGTTTCATCTTCAACGAGAGTTTTTTCAGTTATGTTTAAAGTAACTTTTGGAGCTTCTTTTAATTTGATTTCTATTGATTCTAAAGGAACATTAGCTCCGCTTCCGGTTATTTGAAAAAAGCCATATTCTCCAGTGTTTTCAGTGTAGAAGGTATCTTCATACTCTGTTTTGTTTGGAACAATTTGCGAAGATGCAAGTCTCGTAGATAGCTCTTCAGTTCCAAAATAGACACCGACTCTTGCGCTTGCAGCAATGCTACTTGAGTAATGAAGTGTAATTGATTCAATTAAGCCAACTGAATCTGTGTTATACATGTATGGATTATTTGACTTTTGAAGAATTATTTTGTCTGAACTTAGATACACGCCCTTCTCATTAATTGAAGCACCGTTAACAGTGTGAGAAGTTGGCTCTGTGTGAACTTCATCGGTTGTAGTAGGTAATGCAGGTGTAAAGGTATCACTTGGAAGAATAGTGATTTCATTAGGAATTTCTTTATAGCCATTAATAACATCGCTATATGGATCTGCAACTCCTGTATCTTTTTGATCACCCCAAATGTAATCAACCCATTCTGGATAATCGATAAA
>CACYJD010000060.1 GCA_902774655.1 uncultured Erysipelotrichaceae bacterium
GGTGGTGAGATGGATGATTACGGTGATATCACTGAAGGTTTCTTAAATGGCGAAGCAGATGCGCTTTCTTTAGTTAAACAACTTAAGAAAATCAAATCCAGTGTTAATTCTGATGCTGTAGAAACCGCTATTAATGATCTAGTAATTCATAAATGTAACGGTAAGTGGTTCACTAATTTCAACAAAGAAACACCATGCGGTATTAACCTATTTGTTGCGTATGCTGAGATTCTAGTAGATGGCCGCGATAGATACGGATTACAAGTTGATGAATCGCAATATACAAAAGATGATTCTAACTTAACCAACTGGAGAGCATTTAACTATAATTACGGATTTATTTCTGAATAATCTACCTCTCTATTATGAATGCGGTCACACTATGTGGCCGCTTTTTTAATTAAGTGATAGATATTTCCATGATTCAATCCTTAATTAATTGAATTATTAATAAGAAAATTGTCATTTTAATCCTATTTGTTAAAATAGAATACCCTAAAGGAGGATAGGATTATGAAAAGCATGAAAAGATTATTGTTAGCAACAGCAGGACTATTCACATTAGGTTTAGCTAGCTGTAATTTTCCTTATTCTCCTGTTGATCCTCAGTTAAATGTCCTGAAACAGTTAATATAGCGATTCAAACTGGTGGAGCAAGCGAATGGGCAAGTTCTTCATATGGCATTCTTGAAAACAAATCACAAAGATGGCATGTTGCAGGTAATAGGTTAGTTAATGACTCCACTAAAGCCGATGTCAATATGGGCAGTTCTTTAAACTTTCAAAGCTTTTTAGAGTGGGGGTTAACTACTTATCCAGCAGACAAAGTTGGTGTTATCTTATGGAACCATGGTGGTGGTGGATTGGTTATGATGCATGTTTAATGAACGTTGCTGATATTGCTACTGTCAATGCAGAAGATTTCAACTACATGATTGCAGCACAAGAAAGTGAACTTGGCTATGGCTGGGATTATGATACTTTCCTTCCAGTTCTTTATAAGAATGTTGGCGTTGCCACTCCAACTCTATTAGCGAAAATTTGTGACTCATTTATTATCGATTCAAACCATTATGATGGTTACGATATCACAGAATACAATAACAATACTTTATCTGTTCTTGATTTAAGTAAGATTGGTGCATTTACAAGCGCTGTTGAAGATATAGCTAGAACAATTAATATTACTACTTCAACAAAATTCAAAAATGTTGCAGCAGCAGCTTATAAGAAATCTTTAAGATATGGTGGAGAAATGGATGACTATGGCAATATTAATTCCGGATTTCTTCACGGATGTGTTGACGCATTGTCTTTAGCCAAACAATTAAAAATTATTAATAACGATGTTGATGTGAGCGCCTTAAACTCTGCCATTAATGATTTAGTTATTCATAACGCTTATGGTGATTGGTATAAGAGTATTAGTGAAAAACCATGCGGTGTTAATTTATTTGTGTCTTACGCTAATCGTTATGGTAATTATGGTTTGCAAGTTGCAAAAACTGATTATATAAGTAGTGACACAAGGTTAACTAATTGGAGAAACTTCAATTATAGTTACGGATTCATTACTCAATAAAAAATGGTGGCCGACCACCATTTTAGATTACAGTAATTGTTAATATTAATCCTATTACAATAAGTATCTGAGCAAGCGCGTATGTAATTGAAACAAAGAAGTTACGATATTTTAAGTTTGGCTTCCAAAACTTATCTATATAAATAAGTGAGTCGGATATAGCAAATAAAATAACGCCACATAGAACAAATAAAGACCATATACTCGCCTGAATTACTAAATTAATTGCTAAAGGTATTAACATAAATAAAGTTGTGAAATAGAAACTAACAATCAAGAATAACTTACCTTCTAATTTGAAAACGTATTTGAAGAGTAGTAGGAACAATGAAACAAAAACAACAAATTCAGCAATAGTTAAAACGATTCCTAAAGGATAATTAAAATATTGTGTTTTTTGAGCTAATATTACGATGAATTGAGCGTTATATAGAATATGGCCCATAAAGAAGAATAAACCGCCTAAAACGAAGAATTTATTGGACTTCCTATTGAGCAAAACAATATCACCGAATAAATCCAAAAGTAATCCTGTGATAAGCATTGGTAAATCATAGGTAGTAAACATTACCGCCAAGATTAAAAATAACATTAATAGTGGTTTTGCTACTGCACGTATTTTAATAACATAATGCGCAGAAAAGATTACGTATAGCGAAGCCGCTACAACGTAAAGTGATAAAAAGACAATTGTAGGTATAGAAAAGGGCATTTCTTAATATTATTTTAAATCATTTCCGATAGTAATTTATCGAAAAAATCTAAAACCTTAAATGAAGCACCTGTCAAAGCAGGGTTTTGTGCCATACTATCAGCTCGGCCAACCATCGCAAGATACTTAATTAATTTTTTGCTTTCTCCGACTTCGTCAAAAAGTCTCATTAAGCCGATTATATAGTCTTTATTTAACAAAATATGATATTTATTCTCATCTGGTTCGGTTACCAAATTGATAAAGCAATCATGATATTCAACAAGCATTGCAATCTCTTTTGTTTCTTGCTCGCTAAAGCCTAAACTTGGGCATTCTTTGAGCGCTAATTCTTTACCAACTTTTGCGTGACCAAAGAACGAATCAATTTCTCTACCATAAAGTTTTGAATATCTTCTTAAATGACATTGAGGTTTTCCGATATCGTGAAGGAGCATTGTGTATGCTAAAAGTTCTCTTTCTTTATTAGATAAACCTTTACTTAGTTTGTTAATTTCTTCAATTGAGTGGAGAATATGGTCAAAACAGTTGTAAATATGCCAAGGATTATCTTGTTTTAAATGTACACAATCCTCTATTTGAGGGAGTTTATTAAGAAGATAGTCTTTAAAATCTTTGTTGCTCTCATATTCAAAATGGAATGTTCGAACAACATTGTCATCAAGTAGTATTTTAGTTAAATATTCGTGATCCATTAATAATTTAAATCAGTAAGTTTTTCACTTAATTCTTTTAGATTCTTAATTAAGAAGTTTTTTCTTTCTCCACCTTGAGCGTAGTAGACAACCGTTCTAGAAAGAAGTATGACACATGCTAAGAATAAAATCTTATCATCAATGTCTTTTCTTTCTTCAGGAGTTCTATCTTTATAGATTCTATCAAGAAGACCATCATAAAGTTTTGCACTAGTTTCTGCGCTAATTCCTAAGAAAGATTCGCAGTTTCCTGGTTCTGTTGCTTCATATAATTTATATGTACATAGTATTGGTGCAATTTCAAAAATTTGGTGTCCTCTAGCAAGTGTTGCCATATCAATTAATAGTGGCTCATTGTTTTGCATGAGAATGTTTTTAATGTGGCAGTCACCATGAACCATATTATCTGATTCAGGGATAGTGTTAACTAGAGCTTCAATCTTGTTATAGAAGTCATCGTCTAACCATTTTGATTCTTTGATTAATCTGAGCCATTCTTTAGCTTGTAGTCTAACATCATCTAGGTCATGAGATGAGCCATTCTTTAGCTTGTAGTCTAACATCATCTAGGTCATGAGATTTAGAAGTATTGATTGCTTTAATTAAATCAGCGTATTGATCAATATAATGTTCTAAATTATCAGGATCTTTTTTGATAAGTTCAACCATTTCTTCACTATCAAGAAGCTCAAAAACGGAACCAAGGAAGTTACCTTCTTTAACTCTAACGATATCGTAACTAATAGCGGTAGGAATTCCGCTGACGAATGCCATCTTGGCAAGTCTTCTTTCAGCTAAGACATCTGAGCCATCTCCGCCTCGATAGTAAACTTTTACGATGGTGTCTGGAGAGAGTCTATATACCTTGCCATAGAAACCTTGTCCAATTAACTTCTTTCCTTCAATTGAGACGACTCTATATGCTTTTTTAATATCAATCATGTCTGTAAAGCCAGTCATTTCAAAAACATCATATACTTCTGGTTTAACATCAATGATTTCCATATCGTCATCAATCTTTTTAAGCTTAAGAATAACTCTTAAACCCATGGATGAAATGAATGTTGTGTGCTCAGCGTTTAATGTAAGTTTATCGTGAGGATACTCATCTAATATTTCTAATAATTCTGCTTCTACTTCTTGAGCATTAGTGGTGTCAATTTTGGCTGGGAGCTCAATTATTAAAATATGATTAGCTAAGACATGCTTAATTGCCATGTTTCTTATCCTCCTCGATATATTTAGTGAGATTTAAGATATTAAGTCTATTTTGATATGAGTAGTGGAGTCTATCCATGATTTTCTTAACCATAAAGACACCTAAACCACCAATTTGTCTTTCTTTTGCAGGAAGTGTGATATCTGGATCTTCTTTTGCGAGAGGATTAAATCTATGTCCTCTATCAAAGAAGGTTAAATTAACTTGTGTATCGTTGATATCAACATGAATAATGGCTCTACCGACATCCATGTCTTTATAGCCGTAGCTAGCGATATTAACAAACAATTCTTCTGCGACGATATTCATATTTGTAATCATCTTTGGAGTTTGTTTGTTCTCTTCTAGTACCTTATCTAATTGATCGATAACTGTTTCTAGGTTTTCAACGCGACCTTCAACATCGATTTCATAATGTTTTACCGCACCATTAAAGGATAAAACGTTAACGGTGATATCATCGCTTTGCTCATTACCATTAACAAAGTTATGAACTTCATCAATAATAGCGTTACAAAGTTTTTCTGGATCCTTAATTGTGGTTTTATTTAAGAAATTGAGAAGTCTTTGTTCACCATAAAGTTGTTGATCGGTTCTAACAGCTTCAGTAACACCGTCAGTGTATAACACAATTGTGTCACCAGGTTTAAATTGAATAGTTTGTTTTTCGTATTTAACGTCAGGTCTAGGGCCTAAGATAAAGTTAGGTTTAGATTCAATCCATCCAAGCGGTAACGAACATAAATGAATCGTTACCTTCGTTGAGTGTTCTATTTGCTCTATTAAAGATTTCGTCAACACTTAAACCAGTTTCCGCTAGTGACTTAATCAATGATTTAGTCTTCATCATGAATAAAGCAGCAGGGATACCTTTACCGCTGACGTCAGCGATAACTATAGCAACTCTATCATTTGGCATGGTAAAGAAGTCATAGAAGTCACCACCGACTTGTTTAGCGGTGTCCATCTTACCGAAGACATCAAATTCGTGCATGGATAGATAGCTATACATTGCAGGTAATGATGATGTTTGAATATTCTTAGCTAATGCTAATTCATCATCAATACGTTTAGCTTCTCTATTAATAAGTTCTTTTAATTTATCAACAGTTTTATTAATGGAAGCAGATACCTGAGTAAACTCGATAGTTCTATGAGCATTAACTTGTTCATCAAGGTGTCCTTTTGCGATTCTAGATAAACCTCTATTAACCTTACCGAAGTCTTTCATAACAATCTTGTCTACTAAGATGTAGGCAATTAAGAATAATAATGAGAAGACAACGAATTCTTGATAGTTAGTAAGGTATAAAACCATGTCTCTTTGGAAGTCGATCTCGGCTTGAGTTAAGACACTTAGAATATAATATCCTTCCTTATATAAATATGTGTATTGAACAGACTCGTTATCAATCTTACCTTTCATGATGGTCTTTTGAGAGAACATACTAAAAGAGTCAGGATCTAAACCAATTTGTTCAAATGTTTTACCAATTAATTGTTGATTACCACCGACAATGGTCTCGCTTTCATCAGCAAGAATCATGTAACCATTGTCACCAACAACCATATTGTTGGCGATGGTGGAAAGTGTAAATCCAATTACATCATAATAAAGATCTTGATAGTAACCTACTTGGACAAATCCACCTACTTCCAAAGAAGTACCGGCGTATTTAACCCAGTCACCATGAGTGGATTTTTCAAATGGTTCAACGTGGTCATCGACATCACTATCTAAAAGGATTGCCCATTTTTGAATTTGTGGACCATCATAAACTGTATAGCCGACATATGCATCAATTGTTGAATATGTAATTGTTCCATTTTGGTCAAAGATGTTAACTTCGCTTAAAACAAAGTCAGCAGCATAATCTCTTAATAAATCATTAGAAATAGTAGCAGAAGTAGATTCGAGCTGATTTTTAATGCTATGTGATTTATCTAACATTGAGTTGTCAGATAATTGTTTAACCATTGCGGTAGCAGCATCAACTTCGGAAATTAATTCTTCTTTAGTGTCTGCAATTGAGTTTTCGATAAGAATTCTATTTGTGAATATAAAAGTAACAAGGAAACCTAGTGCAGTAGCACTATAAAGACCTATTTGTAGAGCGTTACTTAACGATAGTTTACCTTTTCTAAAGATTTTTGTTTTCTTTTTAATAGCGTCCCAGATGTCAAAAATAAGTACTGCTACCATAACGGATAGACCGTTTGCAGTAATCATTCCGGTTGCGATCTTTTGAACATAGTTAAACGCTTTATGTGCATCACTTATATTAAATAAGAATATAGATAAGATGTGGATTGTTTCTAAAACTAAACCAATAAGCAAAGCTTGATACCATTTTGGTCTACCTTTAAAGACATACTTATTTAATAAACCAGAGACAACACCGCTTATTAGTGTGCTTATGGAACATGCGAGCATTGTGTAATATGAATCTTTCCATAAAACTGAAAGAATTCTTTCAATACCACCGATTGCACCAGCGGTAATACCAGCAGGAAGACCAAAGATGAGACCCGCAATAATAGGGCCAGCATCTCTGACATTCATAATTGAGCCTTCAACTTGGACACCAAACTCAGTAGCGCTTATCGCGTAAAGTCCAAAGACTACACCGATAATTATTTGAGTCCAGAAAGCAGGAATCTTAGAGAAAAATTTAGTGGATTGAAGTAAACGAAAAACAACAGCCAAAACGACTGGAATCAATGCAAATAAAGCTAGTTGAATGTAACCCATATTAATTAATGTTTAGAAGTTCACTAAAACCAGTCATTTCAAAAACCTCACGAACATAATCATTTGGTTCAGTAATAACTAATTCACCATTACCTTCCATCTTTTTGGCCAAGATTAAAATTGAACGAAGGCCAGAACTAGAAATGTAGTCACAACCAGATAGGTTTAAAACTACCTTCGTAATATCGTGTTCAATTTTTGTTACTTCACTATCAAGCATAGGACTTGAAAGTGTGTCGAGTTTACCTTTTAAAAAGATTGTGTAAACTCCATTGTTAATTTCTCTATTAATTTCCATGAAATAATTATAATTGTTATTTTAATAAAATATCAATTTTAAAAGAGATATTGTTTATCCTTTTAGAAATAAGTGTCTATAATATAGGCGGGAGGAAAATTAAACAATGAACAAAAAATATTTTGCAATTCCATTATTTGCAGTTCTTGCATTAGCAAGCTGCGGACAAAAAGGTGATGATCCAGTCGTCGTACCTGAAGTAGACGATAGCAAAGTTGTTGATGAAGAAGTAGGCCTTAAAGCCTTAAATGATTCTCTTGATAAGACATTTGAAAATGACTTACTTGGAATTAAAGCACAAAAAACTTTTGCTAAAGTTGATTATCACGAGTATAGCTATGATGCTGAAGGAAAGAAAGTTGATAAGAACCAATATGGTAATCTTACAGAAGTTTCTTTAAGCATTGCTGCTTCTGGTTTACAAAGCACAAAGCCTGAAGACTTTAAGGTTGCTGCGGAATTATCTACAAAAGCCAATATTAGTGTTGATCTTGGTTTAGAAAAACCAATCACTTGTGATGAAGTTCTCACACCAAAAGCTTATGTTGCCAATTCAAATCTTTACTTCAATTTAGAAAGTAGCTTCTATAGCAATGTCGTATCTGCTATTGCTACTTCTATTTCTAGAATGTTTAACCCAACAGCTCCTGAGACAAGAGTTGAAGTTCCAACATCTGGTTATATTAAAGATGTAGTCAAATTTGATGAAGGAGTTACACCTGCTGAAGGACTTAAACAAATGGTCTTAGACTTATTTGCAGAAAAAGAGGATGGTGGAACACCTGCAGTTCCAGGAGTGCCAGTAGATACAAGCGAAGCCGCTGATGTCTTAAAAGATAATGTTAAGATCATGAAGGTTGGCAATACTTCATTCCAAGCCATCATTGCTTATACTCAAGAAGCACCAGAAGGTCACGAAGGTGAAGGCATCAACGCTGGTGTATGCTTAAACTTTGATTCTGCAAAAGGATTATCAAGCTTATTAGTTCGTGCAGCTGGTAAGGTAACACAAACAAATGCCGAATATCAAGCTGAACAAGCTGCAAAAGGCGTTGAAGTCGAATTTACTGAAGCACAATTAAAAGAAAATCATGTTGAAGCTTCAGTAGATGCTTCTGTTGAACTTGATGTTTCAACAGGTTCTTCTGTTAAAGTCAATTTACCAGACTTAACCAAATACGAAGAAGTAGTTGTCAAATAGTTAAAATAACGACTATATAATGGCCTCTTTGAGACAAAAGTCCCAAGAGGCTTTTATTATGGATTTGTTGTCATAAAATATATTCATGGGTCTAAATTGCTTTAAATATGATGAAGTATTTTCTTCTAATATCTATGTGCTAGAAACACACGGAGTAGTTTTTGTTATTGATCCAGGAACATATGACTCTAAATTGAAATCATATTTAAAGAAACTTGGGCGTGTAGATGCAATATTATTAACACACGGACATTATGATCATATAGGTGGTGTAGATAAAATTATTGAAGATTTTCCTAACGCCAAAGTTTATATATCAAAAAAAGATGCACCATTCTTAACCAATATAAACCTTAATTTATCAGTAATGGATGTATCACCAGTTAGAATTAATGCAAAGCCTACTCTAGTGGATGAAGGGAAATACGAAGTTAACGGAGTATCTTTTACTGTAATTTCATTTCCTGGACACACTGCAGGTAGTGTTGCTTATCTATTTGAAGAAGAAAAATTGTTATTTCCTGGTGATTTTATATCAATTGATGCGATTGGAGCGACTCATTTTCCGACAGGAAGTGAAACTGATATGTTGAAATCTTTGTTAAAATTTAAAACATACGTTTTTGCTGTTGGTACATATTTATGTTCATCGCATTGGATGAATTCATCTATAGATGAAGTATTAGAATATAATCGATATTTAAATTATTAAAATATAAAATATATTAAAATTTCAACACTAAATAATTAGAAAAAGTGCGATTAAATCGAATTTTTCTTGATTTTTTTGCACTTTTTTAAGACTATATATTCACTACAAATTGCTTTAATAGAATTTGTTGCACTCCCAACATTGTTTGTAGGCTATTCATTTGTCTTAGCAACAGGTTCTTTAAAGGGGTAGGGATAGGCTTGGATCCCTACTTTTTTATATTCATTCTTTATATATTTTTTTATCGTAGATATAATAATTGCAGGAGGACTAACAATGAAAAAATTTCTAAAATATTCTGGCTTATGCGCAGCTGTTCTTGGCATTGTTGCATTCATTTTAATGATGGCTACTCCAGGTATTGTTTCCACAAGCAGTGATACTGCTGTTAAAGGTACAATTGTTATCTTTGGCGGTTCAGAAGCAATTTGGGGCCCACTTGCAATCACATATAAAGGTTCAGCAATGGCATTACTTTCATGGATTTTTGCATTAGTTGCTTTAGTTATCGTCTTATTAGGCGTTATCTTACCTGCATTAAAGGTTAAAGCACTTACAAAATTCAAGCGATGTCGCAATGGGCGCTGGATGGGTTATTGGTGCAATTCTTTATATTGTTGCCGGTGTTGCTGCTATTTTACCAGCCGCAAGTGATTTTGCTGCAAAAAGAAAATAATCGCTAATTAGATTATCATTAAGGTCCGCGTTACGGACCTTTTTTGTTGGCCTAGCAGCGTTATAATAAAAGCATGAGTATAGAAGTTTATTTTTATCCTTCTTTAACGGAGGAACTTTTCAGATTAAGAGAATCAGTCTTTATCGGTGAACAACATTTTCCATATGAGATCGATGATAATGATAGTCGATCAATTCACGTAGGGTTATTTAAAGATAATGAGCTTGTAGGAGTGGCGAGATATTTTCCAATTGATGAAGCAAAAAACACCTATATAGTCGGCCGCTTTGCAATAAGAAAAGATTTAAGAGGCGTTGGATTAGGCAAACTATTAATGGAAAAGATTGAACATCAACTAATGAATAAAGGCGCTAAAGAAATACTTATACATGCTCAAATAGAAGCTGTGGATTTTTATCTAAAGTGTGGGTTTAAAATTGAAGGTGATACTTTTGTTGAGGAAGGTCACGAACATAAATTAGTGAAAAAGATATTAGAGCAACATAATTGATAATTAATCTAATTTATATAAGATAAATGAGAGGTAATAAATATGCTTAAAATATATGGTTCTGAAATGTGCCCAGACTGTGTGGCCTGCAAATACAACTTTGATAAATATAAAATCGAATATGAGTTTTTAGATATTAATAAAAACCTAAGAATACTTAAAGAATTTTTAAAATTAAGGGACTCCCTACATGTTTTTGATAGATTAAAAGCTATTGGTGATATTGGTTTACCTGCTATCGTGAAAGAAGACGGTGAAGTTTTTACTGATTGGGAAACCTATATGAAAAAACTTGGCTATGAAGTAATTGATTTAACTTCAATGCCAAGTTGTTCAATTGATCACAAAGGATGTTAATCTAGGTCGATTTGTAATTCGACAGGGCAGTGGTCACTACCAAAGATTTCGTTGTGAATGACGGAATCTTTTACTTTATTCATAAGTCTTTCAGACACTACAAAATAGTCGATTCTCCAGCCTACATCTTTTGCTCTAGCGTTCATTCTATATGACCACCAAGAGTATTTAACTGTATCTGGATATAATTTTCTGAATGTGTCTACAAAACCATTTGATAAAAGAGTGGTGAATTTTTCTCTTTCTTCATC